>JBDKVB010000140.1 GCA_039679385.1 Armatimonadia bacterium
GCGGCGATACGCTTTTGTGAAGGCCAACCGCCACCCCGCGCCCCCGACTGAACACCCACCGATACTACCGCCCCATACCACTTACCCTACTTTCACAACCTTGATGCTAAAACCGATGCTCCTGCCCCGGGCGACCCCATCTTGACCTCTATCAGCCTCTTGGGGCGACGGGCCTAGCGGCTCTCCGGCGTCCAGCGCTGCTCGTCCGGGATGCGCAGGCCGTCCATCAGGCCCTCGGCGTAGTCAGTGGCGCCCAATTGGTTGATGTCGTGTGAGTCACTCGCCACCGAGAAGATCGCGCCGGCCTCCTGGAGACGTTGCACCATATCGACATAGTTGGCCTTGAAGCGGGCCGACATCGCCGGATAGAAGAAGATTGCGTCTACGTTTAGCTCGATGGCGCAGCGGTTCTTGCGGCTTGTCTCGGCCCAGGCGTCGATGTACTCTTGGGGGATCTCGGCGACGAACTCCTCCCACCAGAGGGGCGAGTGGAACTCGACTTCCTTGCGCGGGAACCAGAACGGGTGAACGAGGACGTCCAGCAAGGGGTTCTGGAGGGTCCTCATGAAGTGCCGATGCTGCAGGTCGAGCAGTTCGCGCTTGTTCTCGGTGTCGGTGTAGGTCGAGTGGATGCCGCCGATGACCACCTCGAACCCGTACTCCTCGTGGATCTTGGCGCTGTAGGCGAACTCGCCGTCGCAGCCCTGGAAGTTAAGCTCGGTGCCAAAGTACACCTTGATCGGTGTCTCGACGGCTTCGATGTCGGCCTTGATGAACTTGAAGGCCTCAAGTTGCTCCAGGCGGTTCAGGTGATCTGTGATCGCGATCGACGTCAGTCTGCATCTCTCGGCTTTGCGGATGATGTTGGGCACCGTCAGTGTCTCATTGCCGCACCGCTGGTAGAACGTGTGAATGTGGTAGTCCCTACCGACGCGCATCGATATCGGCTCCCTGGTCTCACGTCGAGTCTGAAGCTGCGGGCAAGAGGGCTATCGCCGCTCTCGCCGGCCTAAGCCGCTACAACCTCGCTGTCTGGTTCCTCCCACATCTGCAGGAAACCTGCCACCCCGTGAAGGGCAAGAGGAAGTGCTGCGTCACAGGCTACCCGGTAGCGGTCCCCAAGACCGATGGCCTGAGATTGGCGTCGGTCGGTGAGGTGAAGGACGATCTGCCGTGGCCCCTGGTGGGTCCGAAGCACCTCACGAAGCTGCTCGAGCGTCTGCCGGTCGGCCAGGGGAGCGTCCAACTCAATGTGCAGTGGGGCGAGCTTGCCCACGGGCTCGGCCGGCGTGTTGCACAGGTCTTCCTGTTTGGCACGCCCCTCGGCCGCCAGTTGGGCCTTGCGGTCACTGATCTTGCGCGCCCTGTCGAGGAGACGTACTCCGTCACAGAGCAGCTTGACGGTCTCCTCTTCGGAGGACTGGCCGCCGGAGTCGCCGTTGCCGCCACCTCGACGGGCCTGTCGGTCAATCTTGGCGTCCATGACCACAAGGGCGTCCTTGACGAGGTGCTCCTTGACCTGCTCCCAGATGCGCGGGAAGACGGTGACCTCGACCTCGACCGACAGGCTCTCCAGGGTGACGAAGGCCATGCGGTCGCCGTTCTTGGTGGTGTAGGGCTTGACCTCGCTCACCATCCCACCAACGACTACTTCGGTCGCCTCGGCGTAGAGATGAAGGTCTTCCAGACGGGCCGAGGTACACCGCTCGAGACGCTCCTCGTTCTTGACCAGCGGGTGGTTGGACAGGTACAGGCCCAGCAGGTCCTTCTCGAACTCCAGAATCTGCTCGTCGGTCAGGGCCGGGACTTCAGGCAGCGTGCCTCCAGAATCGGCCTGCTCCTCGGAGGCATCGAACAGGGATACCTGTCCGACGGCTCGATCGGCCTCGCACTTCTGCCCCGCAGCATAGGCCAGGTCGAGGGCTGCCAGGACCTGCGCCCGGTGCCCGAAGCACTCCATAGCGCCGGCCTCGGCGAGGGTCTTCAGGGTCGACTTGGCCACACCCCGGCAGGCGACTCGTCGGCACAGGTCCCAGAGGTCGGCGTAGGGCCCGTTCTCGTCGCGCTCACGCACGATTTCGGTGGCGCTGCCGATTCCGACGCTCTTGATGGCAGCCAGGCCGAAGAGGACGGCGGAGTCCCTGACTGAGAACTCAGCAAAGCTACTGTTCACGTCAGGCGGACGGACCTTGATCCCGCAGCGCCGACACTCCGTGACGTACTTGGCGATGTCTGCGCTCTGGCCGATAACGGTAGTGAGCTGCGCGGCCAGGAATTCGGCGGAGTAGTTGGCCTTGAGATAGGCTGTCCAGTAGGCGACCAAGGCGTAGGCCGCGCTGTGGCTTTTGTTGAAACCGTACCGGGCGAAGGACTCCATGCGCCCGAAGATGTCCCAGGCCGTCTGCTCGGCGACGCCGTTGTCGATGCAGCCCTGAATGAAGAGGGGCTTCATCTGGTCCATCTTCGCCTTTTGCTTCTTGGCCATAGCACGCATGATGATTTCGGCCTGGGGCATGGAGAAGCCGGCCAGGTCGCTGGCGATGCGCATGACGTGCTCCTGATACAGGATCACGCCGTAGGTGTCCTTGAGGATCGGTTCCAGCTTGGGGGCGGCGTAGACCACTTCGCGCCCGTGCCTGCCTGCGAGGAAATCCGGCGCGGACTCCATGGGCCCGGGACGGTAGAGCGCAACGAGAGGGACGATGTGGTCAAAGCAGTCGGGCTTGAGCTCCCTGAGCAGCCCCCGCATCCCCTCGCTTTCAAGCTGGAAGACAGCGCCTGTGTCGGCCCGACACAGCAGTTCGTAGGTCTTGAGGTCATCCAGGGGCACCGCTAGCATGTCCACGTCGATCCCCCGTGACCGCTTCACTGCGTTCACGGTGTTCTGGATGATCGTGAGGGTCTTGAGCCCCAGGAAGTCCATCTTGACCAGGCCGACATCCACCACGTACTCCATGGAGTACTGGGTAGTGACCGTGCCGTCCTTCTCACCGCGCAAGGGGGCGTAGTCGGTTAGCGGAGCATCGGCGATAACCACTGCGGCCGCATGGACACCACAATGGCGAGTGATGCCCTCCAGCTTTATGGCAGTCTCAAGCAGCGTACTGACTTCCGGGTCCTCATCGGCCTTGGCCTTGAGGTCCGGCTCGGCCTCGAGGGCCTCAGTGATGCTCGTGTTGCCCGGCATCAGCTTCGCGACGGTGTCGACCTTGGGGAGGTCGATCCCCAGAACGCGCCCCGAGTCACGGATGGCTTGCTTCGCCCCCATGGTGTTGAAGGTGATGACTTGGGCCACGCGGTCGCGCCCGTACTTCTCTTTGACGTACTCGATGATCTCTTCGCGCCGGTCGTCGGGGAAATCAAGGTCGATGTCCGGAGGGCTCTTGCGCTCAGGGTTGAGCATACGCTCGAAGATGAGGTTGTACCGCAGCGGGTCGATCTCGCTGATGCCCAGCAGATAGGTGACGATACTGCCGGTAGCGGAGCCGCGGCCGGGCCCGACCCGGATGCCGCGCGACTTGGCCTCGCGAATGAAATCGCCGACGATCAGGAAGTAGCCGGAGTACTTGCACTGTGCGATGACGCCCAGCTCATACTCCAGGCGGCGGAGCGCTGCACCGTCGTCGTTGGGGTAGCGAACAGGGATGCTCTGCTCACAAACATGCCGCAGGTAGGTGTCCACCGTGTATCCATCGGGGATGGGGAAAGTCGGCAGCATCAGGTTCCCCAGCTCGAGCTCGACGTTGCAGCGGTCCGCGACCTCTACAGTCCGATGGATCGCGTCCTGCACCTCGGGGAATACCTGCAGCATCTCCTGCTCGGACTTGAGGTAGAACTCTTCGGTCTGGAAACGCAGGCGGTTCGGGTCACTGCGGATGGCATTGGTCTGGATGCACAGCAGCACGTCGTGGGCGTCTGCGTCTTCCTTGCGGGTGTAGTGGACGTCGTTGGTCGCGATGAGCGGCAGCCCGAGTTCGTGGGAAAGGGCGATCTTCCCGGCGGTTACCCTCTTCTCGTCGGGGTAGTCGTGGTCCATGATCTCAAGGTAGAGGTTGTCACGGCCGAAGACGTCGGCCAGTCCCTCGACGTACTGTCGGGCCCGAGCCATGTCGTCTTGAAGGATGTACTGGCCGGCGAAGCCCTGCTGGCAAGCCGTCGAGGCAATCAGACCCTCTCGGTGCTGAGCCAGCAACTCGGTGTCGACGCGAGGCTTGTAGTAGAAGCCATCGAGGTTCGCCGAGGTCACGATCTTCATGAGGTTCTGGTAGCCGGTCATGTCCTTGGCCAGCAGGACGAGGTGTCCAAGTCCACGGTCGAGCTCGGAATCGCGGTCGAAGCGGGTGCGGGTGGCGCAGTAGACCTCGCAGCCCAGGATGGGCTTGACCCCCGCGCCGAGGCAGGCCTTGTAGAAGCCGATGGCGCCGTACATGACGCCATGGTCGGTGAGGGCAAGCGCCGGCATCTCCAGTTCAGCAGCACGGCCCACCAGCTCCTTGATGCGGCAGGCGCCGTCAAGAAGGCTGTACTCGCTGTGCACGTGTAGATGGACGAAGTTGGATGGCATGGAGATGCTCCGATTGTCGGTACCTGGTACGGCGAAGCGTAGTGACGCGGAACGCACCGTCTACAACGTGGAAGGGATGCCCGAAAGGGCTGGACGCACCCATACAACCCGTGCGATCCCGTGAGGGCTACCGTCGACGGCTCTCTGAACCAGCCGACTGTGACCCCACTCGACTGTCGTTGCTGCGCGGCGGACCGGCCAAAGGTGACGTAGCGGCCCTGAGGGGCTTGTGCACCCGAAGTGCGCGTGACGAAGGCTCTAGGTTGCCGGCTTCTGCGTGGGCGAAGCCGGGGCTGGAGTGCCTTCTGGCGCCGTCGGCTCGGCAGGCACAGTTTCGGCTGGTTGCGCCTCCATGTTAGCAGCGCCCTCGGGTGCTGCTGGAGCCGGAGGTGCAGCTTTCAGCGCAGTTGCGAACCGGTTGAAGCCGTCGCTGAGTTGATCGAGTTCCGCCAGGACTACAAGACCTGCTTCGCGCTCCATGGCCTCGCGAGCGCCGCGGACACCGGCTGCGGCATTGCGCAGCAGCCTCACGCTCACGTGTCCCATGACAGTCTGCGTTAGCTGCTGGATGGCCGCGAGACCCTCCTTATATGCGCCACGGTCAACCTGTGCCTTGGTCTTCTCAAGGTCTTGCACGACCGGCGGGACCAAGGCGGCATTGGGGCTCTTGAGGGCTACATCGAGGGCTGCCAGCACAGAGGCGGAGGCCACATCTGCTTCGACACCCAGGGAGGAGCCCTGGAGAGCAAAGGCGGCACGCTCCAGGAAGGCCCGCATCTGGGCAGCAGGGATCTCGGCCTGCAGCGTATTCACTGTCGCTTCGAGGCGGTTGAGGAGCGCCAGGGCGCCGTCGCGGTCGTCGCTATTCACACACCTGCGGGCTGCAACCAGGAGCGCACGGGCCACCGAGAGGTCACGGTCGACTGGCGAGGGCCCGGTCAGCTGCTGCTGCACGGCGTTCTGACGTTCGATTTCCTTGACGAGATCGCCAAGGCTCTTCCCGGTGTCCTGCTGGTACCTGAGGATCGCCTGGAGCATTTCTTGTTGCTCTTGGTTTGCGGCCCCTTCCTTTGCGGCTGTCCCGGTCTTCTGTGGCAGCTCACCGCGCTGGCAGCCGACAAGGCAGAGAACCAGGCACAAGACGCTAACGCAAGTTAGAGTGCGGAGCAAGCCGGAAGGCCCCCTCTCAACATCGCGAACCACGAGCAGTTGAACCGGGATTATACGACATCGGGTGCCGGAAGGCAAGCAGCGAAGTCGGGTCGGGGGAAGCTATAGGTAGCTATGCGGGGGCAAAGTTGAACCGCGAGGACCGCTCGGCTGCAGGCACCGGAAAAGGGAGGCAGTCCGATCAGCGACGGCCGCCCTTTCGGGGTTCCTCGATGCCGGTGATATCCATAATCGCTTGCTGAGCCGCGTGCTGGACCTTGTCGTCGTCGTCTCTAAGGAGCGGGCGCAGGGCGTCGACACAGGCGGGATCGCCGAGCGTACCAAGCGCCTCTGCCACACCACGCCGCACAGCCGGCTTGGGGTCCCTAAGGGCGTCGAGAAGTGCAGGAAGGGAATCCTTGCGCACGCCGATCTGGCCCAGCGCCAAGGCAGCATGCAGTCGCACGCTCCACTCGGTGTCGCTGCGCATGGCCTTGATCAGATAGGGGATGCACTTGCGGCTTCCGACATCGCCCAGGCCCTTCGCGGCGGTCAGGCGTGTCACCCAGTCGCGGTCCTTGAGCATCTTGGCGAGGTGCTCGACGACCTTGTAGCCGCCGATTCCGGCCAAGCCTTGAACCGCCGCACACCGCACCGACTCCTGCTTGTGCCTGAGTAGCTTCGCGAGGTGGGGGATCACCGACTCCTTGCCCACACGTCCCATGGCAATCGCGGCGTAGTGGACGACACGGTCGTTGTCATCCGCAAGCGCTTCGAGTAGCACGTTGCGTGCCCGTTCGTCGCCGATCTCGCCGAGGATTTCGACGACGTAGCGCCGCACGACATAGTCCTCGTGCTTGGCGGCCTCAAGAAGGGCCGGCACCGCCCGGTTGCCCACTTGCTGGAGAGACTTGGCGGCGGCTCGACGGACGTCCTCGCTGGGCGACTGTAGGGTCGCGATCAGGGGCTCGATGGCGATGGTGCCCCGGATCTTGCCGAGGGCTTCGGCAGCAGCCCGCGCCAGTTCGACATTGTCGGAGCTCAGCACGCCGATGAGCGGCTGGATTGCCTTCTTGCTCCGGAGGGCTCCGAGAGCAGTCACGACTGCCCGCTGGACCTCGATATTGGCGTCCGATAGGCGTGCAACCAGTTCAGCGGCGACCGATTCGTCGCCGATGCTGCCAAGTGCTTCGGCGGCCCAACGCCGGGCAGACTGGTCCTTGCCGATGAGAGCGTCCAGGAGTGCGCTCACTGCCGGAGGGCCAATCTTGGTAAGGGCCTCGGCGGCGGCTTCTTGGGCGTTCTTGCTCGAATCGCTCAGGGTGAGGATGAGGGCATTGATGGCATCCTCATTGCGGATACCGCCGAGTGCCTGAGCGGCTGCCATGCGCACCTTGTAGTCCTTGTGCGCAAGGGCCTTGACGAGAGGAGGCACGGAGGCGGATCCCAGCGCGACGAGTTCATCGATAACGTCGTCGCGTGAGGTTGCACTCTTTGCTTTGAGTTTGGCCACCAGATCGGCGGCTCTGCGAGATGGCGCTGTCATGAATCGTCTCCGGATCGCTCGCGATCCCGACACAATCGTCGTCCCCGGTAGCGTCTTCGAGGGCGAGCGCCGTGGTCAGGGTATTAGGCGTCCCCAGGCTCAGTCGGCCAGTGATCGGAGGCAGGCCGGCAGTTCAGCACAGGTGGACCTTTTGACGCTTGCGGAAACGCCCCGCCTTGCGGCGGGGCGGCGTTAGCACTTGCGGCGAGGCTCTCCAGGCACCCTCCCCGCGCCAGGGGCCTAGGTGTGGACGTCACCGAAGGGTCGCGTTGCGGCTGGTTCGGCCGTCCTACTGAGGCACAGTGGCCTCCTGGTTAGCGGCGGACGTTGCATCACTGGGCTGATCGCCGGCAGCGGCCCCGGCTGCCACCTGCTTGACCCGTTCACAGATCTTGGCATTCGCAGCGTCGCGCTTGGCGGTCAGGTCCTTGATCTGGGCTTCCAGATCGGAGATCTGCTTGGAGAAGCCTTCGCTGGCCTGTCGGTCAGCCTGAATCTCACCGAGCGCCTTCTTGAGCTCTGCACGTCGGTCTCGGTACTCGGTCGCCTTGTCGAGGTCGTTTGCGCTGTTGGCCTCGGTTGCAAGGGTCTCCCACTTGGAGTCGGCGGCGTCCAGCTTGCTGAGGGCACCCGCGACGTCTCCCTGGCCTGCCAGGTCTGCAGCTTCCTTGACGCTGGCGGAGATCGTCTCGGCGGCTGCATTGTACCCGCGTTCACGGTTGGCGCGGGCCTCGGCAGCGGCCTTCTCGCGCTGCTCCTTCACGAGCAGCCCTCCGACGATGGCGATGGCGGCCAGGACGACAACCACCAGGACCCAGGCGATACCGCTGCAGCCGCCCGAACGCTTGGGCGCTACTCGCTGGATCTCGATGTCCAACTCCTCGTCGTCGGCGATGTCCGGTTCCGCGGCTGCCTCTGTTTCCTTGCCTTTAGCAGCGTTGGCTTCGTTAAGCTCGTCGGCCATTCGTAAGCCCCCCTCTCAGGCTTTGGCCCGGCACGCTTGGGGCGCCGGACAACGAAGAGTAGACGGCAGGCTGTGTGTGTGCGCCTGCCGTAGTTGGCACAACGAACGGCAATAGCTTGAGTGTCCACATTATAGGCCCTTTGCGAGCCCAAGTCAACCAAACGAAGATATGAGCAAGTAGGTCAAACTGCAAGCAAAAAAATGCAATAGGGTGTATTATTTGCCTGGAAGAGTATAGACGTGAACTTGGTAGGGTTGGAAAACGTCCCCGAACTGACCTGGCCTGTCCGTGGTGAGTTTTCGCCCCTCGAAGGCCAGCTCGAGTTCGGTGGCCCTGGCTTCAGGGCAAGTGAAAGTCGTCACAACCGCATGGTCCGAACTGTTAACTGCAATCAGGACCATCTTGTCGCCCTGGCGCCACGCTGCAGCATGAATCGCCGAGTCTGCCGGAGGCGTGAAGTCGACGCGGTCGTCACGAGAGGAGATGATCGGCCCCAGGGCTCCCAGTTCCTTGTTGAGGGCGGAGATGCCCGTCCAGAGCTCGGGTGCGTCGCGCCGGAGGTTGTAGTTGCGCTCCTTGGTGCTCTGCTCCAGGGTGTAGGAGTAGTACATGAGACCGTCGGCCCCGTGCACGATCGCGAGGTAGGCGAGTGCCCGTACTTCGGCAGTGGTCGGCAGGCGCCCATCAGTGGCCGGGTCGAGGAGCTTGTCGGTGGCCCAGGAGTTGCCGGTCGCCTGAATCAGGGCCCAGATGGGCTTCCGGTCCTGCGTGGCCTCCCTGGCCGCGGCCACCACATCGCCAACATGCGTCAGCGGAAGCTCCGGCACGGGCAGCTCCCAGGGAACGATGATGTCCGCTGATCTGGCGTACTCCGCCATCGTCTCCGTGTAGCAGAGGGTGCTGATGACGGGATGGTTGGGCGAGACCTCGCAGAGGATCTGGTACAGTGCCAGCGTGATGTCCGGATGGATTGTCTTGGCGTCGGGCCTCTGCAGCGTCTCCCAGCCAACGAAGGCAGGGTGTGGTCCGAATTTGGCCTGCCGGTTTTCCCAGAAATCGCGGCGGGTAGTCGGCGAGGTCACGATGAGCCCAATACCGGCCGCACCCGCTCGTTCTGCCATGTCCCAGCTAGCTCGTGCTGAGGGCACGGTGATGAGGTTGAAGCCTGCTTCGCGGAGGGCGGGCAGGTCTTCGGGGCTCTGCACATGGTAGATCCCGATCGGGAACACCTGGCGTCCGCCGACGATCAGGTGGTGCGAGGCATCGAGGAGAACCTCATTGTCGGCTGGTTTCGCCCGCCGCAGGGGCAGATAGGTGGTGGCCACCAGCCGGTCTTTGAGGTACGCCTCCAACTGGACCTGGTGCTCGCCGATCAGAAGCCCCTCGGTGGACAGGCGACACGAGAAGTCACCGTTGCCCTCCCGGTCCATCCCATTGCCGAGGGTTGCCTGTGCTCCGGTTCCGAGCAGGCGTGCCTGGAGGCGCAGAGTTCCGGCCAAGTCACGGGTCGAGAACAGGCGCCCGGAGACCTTGACCTCCCGAATCAGGTCGGTGTTCATCACGGTTGAACGGAAGGCCGGAACGTCAACGTGGGCGTCTATCAGCCCGGGCACGGTCTCCTTCCGGTAGAACACCACCTCATCGTTAGCGGCGTCGGAGACCGTCACCTCCGCCGTGTGCGATGCCGAGGTGCTTGCGTTGTAGCGCAGCTCCACCTCCTGCTGCTCCCCGGCGGCCAGTGACAGCTTCCGCGAGATGAGGCCCTGCGGCTTATCGTTGATGGTGGGCCGGATACCGACCTTAGCCTCGAAGGACTTCCGTGAATGGTTCACAAGCCGGCACGTTACCTGGCGCAGGGCCGGAAGGCTTACCACGCGGCCGATCTCGAGGTTTTCGCAGACGATCTCGTCGGGGACGGGGCGCAGGACCACGTTGTCGAGTTTCAGGGTGCCCTGCGAAAGGAGCTGGAACACAACGACGAGTTGTTTCGTACCGGGGAGCACCTCAGCCTGCCAGGTCTGGGTGGTCCAGTTGGGATAGGCCAGCATCGGCCTGGCCTCGTCGAAGAGGGGCCTCGTCTCCCACTGTTTGACCATGAAGTCGTCGTTGAAGCCGACCACCATGGCCTGTGCTCGTTCGCAGGTAGTCTGGTAGCGGAAGGAGAGCATGACCCGCCTGGGCCGCAACTCGGATACGTCAACGGCACGTGAGAAGCAGCCGTAGAGGGAGTTGGGGTTGCCCAGGGACAGCTCGAAGTAGCGTCCACCGCCGGGCGACCCGGGGCGAGTGGTGGCTGCAGAGGTCGCCTGCGGGCTCCAGGAGTGTGCGGCCCAGTTTTCGGGCAGCTTCTTCGCGTCAACGGCCTCGAAGTCACCGTTGATAAGCAGGTTCGCGGCCGTGCAGGCGGTTGTACACCCCACGACCGTCAGTGCCACCACTAGCAGGCGCAACCCTCTCACAGACAGACACCACCCTTTGCAGTTGTCGCGGTCAGTCTGGGGCCAGCGTCAAGCAGCCCTGTCAGAGCGTAGAAATGGCGCACGAGTGTGGACTTGGGCACACGAGCGCAGCGCAGGACGGTCATGCCAACCTGCGCAAAGACCTCCTCAGAAGGGGCTCCAGTGACCACGGCCAGCCGACGTACCCGGGGAGCAAGGTTGGCCAGGACACGTGCGTGCAGGTCGTCGTCAATGCGCACCGTGTGTCCATAGGGCAAGTCAAGAACCGCGGCATCCCATTCGCCTTCGAGCTCGCGAGCGTCTGCCACCTGAACCGGAACATCCAAACCGAAGTGTGCAAGGTTCGCCCGGGCGGCCCAGATCGTTGGCTTGCTGAGGTCAAAGCCTGCAGCACGCGCCCCGATGCTGGCCGCCTCGATGAGGCACGTGCCCATTCCGCAGCACGGATCGACCACTGTGTCGCCCGGCGCGGCGACCAGATTCACCATCGCCCGCGCATAGCGTACCGGCAAGGCGTTGGAGAAGTTGCGAGGGCGCTTGACGTGCCCGACGTGATCGCGCCGGCTCCTCGACAGCACGCGGCAGAATCGCCAGGCACCGTACCCGGCCAGAGCCAGGAACCGTTCGCGAGGAGCCCCGAGGTTGGGATATCCATCGAGGACCTCGGCCAGGCGACCAGCGACCTCCGGTGACGGCGCATGGGCTTGTGCCGGTTCGGACGTCTCCGGACCCTCTCGCCGGACCTCGATGCGGAACTGATGGCCCTCGATCCGCAGATCGCGAACAGCGTCAACGAGGTCGTCGAGGGAGTTCGTCTCGGCCAAGACCTCGGCGCAGGTGCTGACGTAGGCCGCCCTCGTCACATCACAGGCAACAGAGGCGAAGGCCGCACGGTCACCCTCTGCAGCCTCGGCACCGGTCAAGGCCCAGAGCTCTGCACGTGCGAGCTCACCCTCGACGGCGTCCTCACATAGCAGGTACACGAAACCCATTCGCAAGGGCTGCCCGACGAGCGGCTGAAGCTGAGCAGCCTCATCCTTCCAGTTGGTGTTGGGCTACTTCGCGGCCGTAGTCCAGATTTTGCAGGTCGCGCGGGACTTGTCGAGGGGCAGGAGCGACCAGACCTGGTAGCGGCCGGGCTTGGTGACGGCCCAGGCGCGAAGACCCCTCACGCCCTTGGCCGAGATGCCTTCGCAGAAGGCGACGGCATCCTTCGGGTCAAGACCCCTGGCCGCAGCGCCGAGGCCGCCGGCAAGCTGGCTTGTGATCTCGGCGTCGATGTCACGCGGGCGCACCGCCTTGCCCTGCTCGTCGAGGAGCATGACCGTCTCCCGGGCGGTCGACGTAAAGTCCTCCGGCGCTCGGTCAGACCTCTTCACGTCGACCAGACACGCGACGAGCGTATCGCCTGCGGTGAGATCGACTTGTCGCGCAAACCAGACCCAGCTCCAGCCACCGACGGAGTCCTGCCAGGCCTTCCTGCGCACGTCGTAGACCTCTCGGGAGACCACGAGTAGAGAAGCCTCGTTCTCGCGTGCGGCATGGAGTGCGGCCTCGTGCCGTGGGACCTCGTACAGGGGAGTGATCCCGTCCATGTGGTCGGAGTACAGAAGCTGGGTGCCCGGGTTCGGGTCGGGATTGTCGCCGGCGTAGAAACCGGCAGGCGTCTGGACGCCCGGCGGCCAGAAACGGCCGTCTGCCATCTTGATTGACCACAGGGGCTGGATCCCGGCCGGACCGGGAACCGGCACCAGGTTCACCAGGTAGAGCTTGACGGCGTCCTTGTTGAGGACGACCGGCAGCAAATCCTCGGCGATGCCGTCGGCCAGCAGTGGACCCCGCAGGACAAGGGGCTTGGCGGCTGGCGTCGGTGCAGGAGCCGGCGTAGGTGCTGTCTCCGGCTTCAGTGGCGTTGTGGCCGCTGGTGCCGTCTCGGGAGCCGGTGTGGCCCCAGGTGTAGGAGCAGCCGGCGTGGTCGGCTGCCGGGGTTCTGTGAGCGTGCCCGGTGTCTCCGCGGTCGCTGCTGTCGGAACCTCCGGGGCAACCGGCACTCCAGGCTGAGCAGAAGCCGCGGTCGTTCCCGTGGTCGGTGGTGCCGAGAGCGGAGCCGCCAGAGGAGCTTGCCCTGCGCCGGGAGCCGCCTGATTGCTGCGAGGGCCAAGCGGAGTGGCCGGCGGAGCAGCAAGGGCGCCCTCGGTTGCCGATGCCGCAGCCGAAGGCTCACCGGCTCCAGCAGTCGTGTGGGCCGCCTCGGGAAGCTGGCCTGCGGTCCGTGTCAGGGTGTGGGGTCCGCCCTTGACCGGAGAAGCGACCAGGTCCTCGCCCGTTCGAGCCACCACAGCCTGCACCGGACTGACCGGGACCTCCGGGCTTACCCGCAGAAGCTCGGTGGAAGTCGGCGCGGGCTGATAGGTAGCCTCAGACCCGCCGACGAGTGGAGTCGTGGTTGGCAGGCCTGCACGCGGCCCAAGGGGCGTACCTACGGGAGCCACCGGGGCGGTCTGCTCCAGGCCGGAACCCGGGCTCTGGGGCTTCACCTCGGCGGTCTGTAGCGTAGCTGTAGAAGTCGTCGCGGGCGACGGTGCGGTTGCCGAGGAGCCAGTGACTGGAGCGGCAGCCACCGGGGTCGCAGGCGAGACAGGAGCAGGCAGAGCCGCTGAACTGCCGGTCAGGGCGCGTCCGGCCTCCGACTGCGCGGCAGCCGGTGTAGTTGGGGCCGCGGCGGTGACTGGACTGATGACCGGGCTTGTTGGCGCAGGCGAGGCGCCAACCGGAACTGCAGGCGCCACGGAAGCACTGGCGGTCGGTGGCGGGAGAAGGCTCGGCGGCTTTACATCGGTGGCAGCGGCACCGGAACCTGCAGGCGTGGTGCCGGCGACTGCGCCCGTGACTGTCGTGTCCATGGGAGCGCCGACGCCAGGGGTCTTCGCGCCGGTGGTAGGTGTGACCGTCGCACCGACGGGAGCTTCCGTCGTCTCGGGCGCCTGCCCGCCGATTCGGAAGCGAACCCTCGAGTCGGCTCGGCCGTTGACGCTCACGATCACATCATAGGTTCCGATGGGGAAGGGCTCGGCCATACCCAGCATGAAGCGGTCATAGGCGACACGGTTGGGGCCAAGGGTGAGCTGCTTCACAGAGAGCGTTGACCCATGCAGCAGCCAGCGCACCTCCGCCGGAGTACCACGCGGGACCTCCAGCGTGCGGAACCGCAGGATCAGTGACTTTGTGCCGCCAGGAAACCAGGTGCCCGGGCTCACCGCTTCGCCCCGGGGTGTGAGCGCCTGGCAGACTACCGCATCACTGAGGAGGGATGCCTGAGCACTCGCCAGGCCACAGGCAGCCACTAGCAGCCACAGGACGAGCAAGGTTCGGTAGGATGGGCTCATGGGCGTTCCTCTCCAGATTCGTCGCGCTTGCCGGGTGCGGGTGGTCCGGCCTGGTGTATGCCCTGGCATACCGGGCAGTAGTAGGTGCTGCGTTGTGCCTGCACGATCCGCTCGATGATACCCGGGCAGCCCGGCCGGGTGCAGGCTTGACCTTCGCGCCCGTAGACGCGCAGATGATGCTGGAAAGAGCCGACGTCACCTGTCCCCGTGCGGTAGTCGCTGATAGTGGTTCCACGGGCCTCGACGGCCTCAGCGAGCACCGCGTGAGTGGCCTTCAGCAGTGCCCGTACCTGAACCTCAGTCAGCCGGCAACAGGAAAGGCCGGGAGCGATTCGCGCCCGGGCCAGGATCTCGGAGGCGTAGATATTGCCCACGCCCGCCCTGTAGGATTGGTCGAGAAGGAATTGCTTGACCGATATCCTTCGACGCCCCAGGGCTCTCAGCAGTTCCCTGGGCTTGGGTGGGGCCTCCAGCGCGTCCGGTCCGAGACCGGTCAGCGTCGCCGCCTGGGCCTCCATCTCGGTCGGTACGAGCTCAAGCGTCCCCAGCCGCCGCACATCCACGTGAAGCAGCCTCCGGCCATCGCCCAGGACGAGCACGGTCCTCGTGTGCTCCGGTAGATCGGCCTCGGGACCAACCGGGTAGAGCTGGCCGGTCATGCGGAAGTGCACGAGCAGGGAGTACCCGCTCGAGAAGCGCAGGATCAGGGCCTTGCCCTGTCGCCCGATCTCCACGAGCATCGTACCGACCAGAGCCTCCTGAAGTTCCTCTGGGCTCGTGCGCACCAGCATCGCCGGGCAGCGCACCTGCACCTCGGTGACCGTCTGATTCAGCACCAGTCGGCGCAGGTCCTGACGGACCGTCTCGACCTCCGGTAGTTCAGGCATGGATCGGCAGCTATCCTTCGCCGGGAGGAGCGGCTACTGGCCTTCCTTGCGCAATTGCCGGATTCTTCGCCGCAGCTTCGCCTCGACAGACTCCGGGAGGGACTTGAGCTCCAGCGGCGTAGGCGGAGTCGTCGCTGCAGTCTCGGCGCCCGCCGGAAGGCCGCTGGTCGCCTGGGCGAGTCTGCGCGCATACATCTCACCGGGCGGCTTGGGTTCGTAGGGCTCAAGCTGAAGCAGATCGTGCAGGATGCACAAGGCCGCTTCCTTGTCAGGTATCTTGCCGCGGGTGTCGATGTCGGCTCCCTGGGGCTCGAAGTGGGGCAGGGGAGAGCCTACACAGGAGGGACAGCCCTCCTCGCAGCCGCACTCGTGGATCAGCTCCAAGGCCGAGCGCGCCACGTCCTCCACGATCTCATAGGTCTTCTCCGAGAAGCCGACGCCCTCCGGGTAGCGGTCGTAGATGAAGATCGCCGGAGTGCCCAGGTTGCCGGAGTCTACCACGCTGCCCACGTCCGAAGGGTCACACATGACATGCGCGGGCAAGACTCCCGTCATGGCATTGGCGATCCCGAGCAGCCCATCCTCCGGCCGCCGACCGTACTCCCTGACCTTCTGAAGCGCATGGCGTGGTGGGGCCAGCCAGAAGGCGATGGTGTCGAGGGTCAGCGGCGGCAGGTCCAGCGTGCCGAAGCCGATGCTGTCGCTCTCGTAGAACTTGATCTTGCGGAACATGTAGACGAGGTTCGTGACCCTCGCCGGGCCGCTGCCGACCTCGCTGATCCTCCACTCGCGCTTCTGAGGCGGCTCTTCGGGAAGGTCCTGAAGCTGGACCTCGGTGCGGTCGACCGACATCGTGAAGTAGTCCAGTTCACGGCGCCGGACGTAGGCGATGCGCTCGGTCAGGTTTAGCTCGTTGACGAAGTAGGTCTCGCCGTCATGCATGTACACGGCTTCGGTGTGTAGCTGGGTGAAGGCGCCCCACTCGTCGAGCTCGCCGATGACCTTGCCGGTGTCGAGATCCTGGATGACGTAGTTGTGGTCGCTGAAGACCCGCAGGTTCACGTCGCCGGCGGGATACCTGGGGCCTCGCCAGTGCCAGCGCCCCCGGATTTCCTGTACCTCACCCATCTCGAAGAGAAGCTGCATGACGCCGCCGAGTTGGTCGCCGAACAGCTCGGCATCGTCTCCCGTCATCGGCAGTTCCTGAGTGCCGCAGCGCACATGGCCGTAGAGGATGTAGGGGTTCTGCGGGTCTATGATTGCCTGTTCATGGGGCTGCTCGAAGAAGTACCCCGGCTTGCGCATCAGGTACTGGTCGATCGGGTCCTCGCGGGCGATGAGGATGGCCAGGGAGTCAGCTTGCTTGCGTCCGGCTCTACCTGCCTGCTGCCAGGCGCTGGCGATGGTGCCCGGGTAGCCGACCATCACGCAGGCATCCAGGCTGCCGATGTCGATACCGAGCTCCAGGGCATTGGTGGTGGTGACGCCAAGTAGCTCGCCATTGAAGAGACGCTGCTCGATCTCCCGGCGCTCACTGGGCAGGTAACCGCCTCGGTAGGCCCGCACGGTGTCGCGCAAACGGTGGCTACGTTTGTCCAGCTCATCTTGCACATACCGATACAGTATCTCCGCTGTCGTCCGGGCTCGCACGAAGGCGATGACCTGCGCATGGTAGCGCTCGATGAGGTCGCACATCAGGTACTGGGCCTCGACGTTGGCACTGCGGCGGCCAAGCTTGCTCTCGTCCAGATAGGGCGGATTCCACAGCACGAACCTCTTGGCACCCTTGGGCGAGCCGTCCTTGTCGACGAGCGTCATGGGCAGGCCGGTGATCCCGGAGGCATGCTCCGCCGGGTTGCCGATGGTGGCGCTGCAGCAGATGAACTGCGGGTCGGCCCCGTAGTGCCGGCAGATGCGACGGAGTCTGCGGACCACATTGGCCACGTGACTGCCGAAGACGCCGCGGTAGCTGTGAACCTCGTCGATCACCACAAAGCGCAGCGACCCGAAGAAGTGCGCCCAGCGTGGATGGTGAGGGAGGATGCCGCTGTGCAGCATGTCCGGGTTGGTGAGGATGACGTTGGCCTCGTCGCGCAGGAGGCGTCGTGCTTCCTGGGGCGTGTCGCCGTCGTAGGTCCCGGCCTCCAGGGGCAAGTCGGGAGCCAGCGACCGGTAGCGTTTGAGGGTCTTGAGCTGGTCCTGGGCAAGGGCCTTGGTGGGGAACAGGTAGAGCGCCTTGGCCTTGGGTTCTTGCAGCAGCGTCTCGAGCACCGGGATGTTGTAGCAGAGCGTCTTGCCGCTCGCCGTGGAGGTGACGACGACGAGGTGTTCACCCCGGTGTGCTGCCTCGACGGCGTCGACCTGATGGGTGTAGAGTTGCTCGATGTCGTCCTGTGCGAGGACCTGGTGCAGAGCTTCCGGGAGAGGCGAGGATAGCTCGCCGTAGGTCGCTTCCCTCGGGGCCAGGTTCTCGACACGCACAATCTGGCCCTGATAGTGGCGGCTATGCCGGGTAGCGTTGAGGAAGCGAGTGACGTCCAAAATGGGTATGACTCCTGTGGTACAAGCTGGCGGCCGCCGGTAGCGCTACTGCTTCTTGTCCTCCGGCGGCGGGGTTTTGGGTGGAAGGAAGGGCAGTTGCGACGACACATCGGGAGGCTTGGTCTCGTCCAGTCTTGGGTCTCCGCCTCGGGCCTTCTTCTCGGCCTCAAAGCGCATCTGCATCAACCGCTCGCTCTGGCTGAAGCCCTGGTTCACCCGCCTGAGCCGGACGATGAAGATCGCGAGCACGACTACGACGGACAGCACGGTCAGCGGACCACGGTAGTAGGGCGGTCCCCAGCCGAGGAAGATCACCGGCCACCAAAGGACGATGATCAGGATCATGGCGATTGTCTCGACCCACTCGGTGCGGCTCATCGCGAACACCCACTGTCTGTGGAAGGCGCTGTATGGGCTGTTGCCTCCATATTAGGCGACAACCTGTCCGGCGTCAACGCTGGGCGAGAGTGCCCCGGTCCGACCCGTTAGGGGCAGGGGAGTGCAGCGGCACAGGGAGGCAGAAGGAGTGATTTGTGAACCTTTGTCGCAATCGTTAGCCTAAATTGAGCGGCGTTGTGATAGTGCGGGGGCTGAGTAGGGTATAATCCGAGTGCGATTGGGTGTTTCGCTTCAGAGGGCCAAGACCGCACGCAGTTGTACGGGGCGCCGGGACCTGGGAGTCCGCTAGAAGGGGGAGTGGCAGGAGTGCTACGGACGATGTCTCGACTGATTATCCCGACGGACCTGGTTACACCCGCGACCCTCGTGGCTGCCTTTCTGTTGCTGGGAGGCGTGGGCCTGCTTGGTCGTGCGGTACATACCCCAGTCGGGCTGTTGGGGGGCGTGTTTGTGGTAGCCCTCGTGGGTCTAGGGCTGGTGTGGGCCCGGGCCAGAACGAGGTACCAGTGCCTGCACGAAGGCAGGTGTCCCTACCCCCTGTGTAACGGCGTCGTCCAGCATAGCAGCCGTGTGTCGCACGGGCACGTGCTGTGTCCCACTTGCGGACGTGCGTGGCCGGACATCAAGGGGATCCACTTCAGGATCACGCACAAGGCGTAACGTCGGACCGTTGCGTGGTACCTGGGGCGACCGGCGACAGAGGCAGCTCTTGGTGCAGAGGGCGACTGCCCACACGGAGTCGCCCTCTGCCGCGTCTCAGGGACTGGTTGCAGGCCCCGCTGGTACACCGGTAGGAGAACCGCGCAACCCCTCGGGGGACCGTGCTCACTGAGGAGGTGTGGTAGTCGCCGGACCGATGCTCCAGCCCAGCAGTTGCATGACACCGTTGGCCACCGGTCGCAGGGCTTCGCCGCTCGCGGCCACGTAGAGCTTCCCCTTGTCTTCCTGCTCGATGGCGAGAACCGCCCGGGCGGTCCCATCGGGCTTCCATCGGCAGTGCCCCGAATAGCCGGCCAGAGACGCTGTAGGCTGGGAGCTTGCCTTCCTCGTCAGGGGAACCGTGAAGACCTCGAGTTTCTGCACACCCTCCTGCTCCGTTTTGCCCTCCAGGCCTCGCACCACCAACAACTCGCCGTCGGTTCGCAGGTCGTAGGCCAGAACGAGTCCGGGCACTACCGTCTCGGGCTGGCCTTCGGGCGTGCACTTGGCCAGGCCGACCACCGGTCCGCCTTCGGCGTTCGTGGCATCGTAGACCACGCAGGAGCTGTCCTGCAGCCAGTACAGCGGCCACCAGGCGGAGGTGACGTCGATCCGTTTGCTGCTTCCATCGGGGCTGACAAAGCACAAGGCGCCACCCTCATAGGCGTGCAGGAAGGCGATCCAGCGGCCGTCGGGTGACCAGACCGGGTGCGAGGCGGCGAAGACATCGCCCTCCGGATCACCCGAAGGAGGCACCAGCATCTTGGCCGCGCCGCTCGTGGTGTCGAGCAGCCACAGGCCCTTGTCCTCGTCCTTGGGGCCTCTGGTCCCGTAAGCGATGGTGCGATCGTCGGGCGACCAGGCCGGCTCGGTGGCGATACCGTTGCTGGTGACCTGGCGAGTGCTCGCGTCCGGCCGGGCAAGGTAGAGGTTGCCGGAGACGGTGTAGGCCAACCGCGCTCCATCGTGGGACCAGGCTAAGGAGTTCGGATGGGTCTCTTCGGGTAGTGGAATCTGCTTATCAGGGGGCGCGATCGGTGCGGTCAGATCGACGACCGTGAGCTTGCCCTGCGAGAGGATTGCGAGAAGCTTCCCCTCGGGAGACACCTCGGCGCAGAGGGTCTCTGGGCTTGTGAGCACAGCTAACTGGACCGGTGCTCCGCCCCTGGCGTCCACCCAGCACAGGCGATCCGCCGTGGCGTAGACCAGACCCCAGTCGGCCGAGTGGTTCGGTGCTGCGGTTGGTGCAGGAGAGGGAGTTGCCTGTGTGGGGCTGGACGGTGTCGCCGACGGCGGGCACCCGGTCAGGAGTGTGAACGCGACCAGAAGGCCCGCCACCAAGAGTGCGCATCGAAGCACCGGAATCAGGACAACCACTTGCGGCACCCCCAGAGGTCCAGACCAGGCCTTCAGTCTGTGCGTCGCTGCAACTGCAGGAGCCGTAGCGCAGCGTTAGGCTTGGGTAAGGTCGGGCTCGTCGGCGGCGACGGTCTCCTCTGCTTCCGGGGTCTCCTCGCCGCGCTCGTGAAGGCGTTCCTTCACCGTTGCCACAACTTCGCCGGTCTTCTCGCGAGCCTTGTCCCAGGCATCCTTGGCCTTGTCGCCCAGTTCGGCCCGCGTCTCAGTTCCTGGTTTCGGCGCCAGCAGCAAGGCCACAAGAGCTCCTACGGCGGCCCCGATAGCACCGGCGACGATGACCGTTCCCAGGTCGGAGCCCCTATCGCTAGCCATTCCCGACACCTCCTGATTCGTGTGCAAGAGCAGTTCGCCTTGGTACTTCGGTGCGGGCCCGGCTTCTCCTGCCTGGCTCCTGAGCGTGCCCCTGGCCGCTACTTCACACGCAACTGAGCGAAGCGGCGCTTGCCGACATTGAGCACGTCGCCGTCATGGATCTCGACCTGCGCCATCTCGTCGGAGATGACCGCATCATTCAGCCGCACTCCGCCCTGACGCACGAGGCGCCGGGCTTCTCCCTTGGTCGGTGCCAGGCCGGTGACCACGGCTGCCTGCACGATCCACATATGGCCGTCCTCCAGTTCCTCCGACACGTCTACCTGAGCTATATCGGTCGGGACCTGCTTCGCGGCAAAGACGTGGTCGAACTCGTCACTGGCAGCCTGGGCAGCGGCGTCGTCGTAGTACATGCCGACGATGGCCCGGCCCAGTTCGGCCTTGAGGTTGCGCGGGTTGACAGCGCCGGAGGCCATGGCTTCCCGCATCTCCTGGACTTCTTGCTCTTCCTTGCCGAGGAGCAGCCGGAAGTACTGCGGCATGGTCTCATCCGGGATTGACATGAGCTTGCCGAACATGTCGTTGGGCTCATCGGTGATTCCGACGTAGTTGCCCAGGGACTTGCTCATCTTGACGTGACCATCGAGGCCGACCAGGAGCGGCCAGGTCATCACGCACTGGGGAGTCTTGCCATAGGCGCGCATGATGTCACGGGCAACGAGGAAGTTGAAGAGCTGGTCTGTGCCGCCGATCTCGATATCGGAGTCGATGGCAACCGAATCGTAGGCCTGCACGAGCGGGTACATGAGCTCCAGCATGGAGATCGGCACTTCGTCGCGCATCCGCAGGGCGAAGTCGTCACGCTCAAGCATGCGGGCGACGGTGTAGTGCGAGGCCAGGGCGAGGAACTCAGCGGTGGTCATCTTGCTGAACCACTCGCTGTTGTAGTGGACCTCGCACTTGTCGACGTCGAGGATCTTGCCCAGTTGCTCGGCGTAGGTCCTGGCGTTGGCCTCGACCTGCTCTCGAGTCAGCATGGGGCGGGTCTTGGACTTGCCGCTGGGGTCGCCGATCATCCCGGTGAAGTCGCCGATGATGAAGACGACGGTGTGGCCGAGGTCCTGGAACTGCCGCAGGCGCCACAGCGGAACGCTGTGACCCAGGTGCAAGTCCGGGGCACTGGGGTCGGCGCCGTACTTGATTCGGAGGGGACGTCCCTCTTTGAGCTTCTCGAGCAGCTCTTCCTGTGAGTGCAGGTCGACGCAGCTACGCGCCAGTATCTCTAGTTGGGCTTCCGGTGTCATGTTGGGTCTCCTCAGGTTCCCTTGCCGCAGGCTTGGCCGTGTACCTTGCCACGGCTGGTGGAAGGCCGGCAGCGAAAGACGCCGCCGATAGGGTAGCCCTGCACCCGCTGAGAGCAGGTGACAGACTCAGGGCACGAACACGGGACGGCGCTGCAGCCTTGCGGCAGGCCACAGCGCCCGTCAATAAACGTATCGGTTTGTCCCGGTCAGTGCCATGTCCCTCATGGGCGACGTCTTGTCCAGTCTGGTGCAGGGCGTCCGAGCCCCCGTGGGGTACCTGCCGCTTGTGGGCTGCGGACGCTGCGTGATCCGTCGGTTACTGTATGAGTATCTTGGCCAGGACCGGCTGAGCGCTCGTCCAGGCTTTACACATTCTCAGGTAGGTGTCGACGACTACGTCCGTCGGCAGGCCGGTCTTCAGAATGTTGAGCTCCCAGCGCATCGAGACCTCGTCGTCGTTATCTATGTACAGGCGGCAGAAGTCGCTGGTATTGTTGAGCTTGTTCATGGCCTCGAGGACCTGCGGACGCCTGTCGGCAGGCACCTTCATCTGCGAGAGCACGGCCAGGACGACTGCACGCTCGGTGATCTTGCCGTCCTTGTCTGTCGCCGAGGCTGCGGACTTGAGCATCATGAGGTACTCAGGGACGTTCTCCGCCTTCTCCCGGGCCAGCAGCGTCAGGTCCTTGTCGTCGCCCTCAACGACGGTCAGGGACACCTCATAGGCGGCCTTGAAGTAGCGGGCAAGAGTCTCTTCGGTCGTGCGGTTGTCCTGCGCGACGGTGAGCATGTCGTCGGCGGCCTGGGCCCCAAACTGCGGAAGTGCAAGGGCCAGGGCGAAGAGCGTGGCGGCAAGGACGGTGCGAAGCTGCATGTGGTGCTTCTCCTCGTCGGCCGTGCACTGAGTGCCGGACCGTGGGTTCCTGGCCTGGACGCGACCGCAACGCATGCAGACCTCATGCTCGCTACGTCGTCGACTCTGGGCCGGGGCCAGAGCCACGCCGCTATCATACCCGATTGTGCGGCCTCCTGAACAGACCCGTCGGGTGTGGACTCCACCAGAGAGCCAGCCTCGCACTACCTGCCGGCCTTCATCTCCTCAGCGGTCTCGATGACCAGGTCGGCCATTCGCACAACCTGCTCCTCGGTCAGCGGGTACAGCGGCAGGTGGGTGAAACGGTGGTTGAAGACCTCCTCAGCCACCGGGCAAGAGCTCGCGATGGCCTCGATGTCGTACCCGAGGGACCTGCAAAGGTCGAACTTGTACATGGGCGCGAAGTGGGGGATGTTGGTGACACCCTTGGCCGACAGCCGCGCCTTGAACTCCTGCACATCGGCACCCAGGACGTCTGGTTCGATCTGCAGGAGGTACAGGTGCCAGGTGGGGGAGATGTCGTCGCTGTCGCCCGGCGGGGTCACCAGGCCCTCGACCTCGGCGAAACGCTGGTTCAGGTACTCCGCTACACCTCGCCGCCGGGCGATGATCTGCTCGATGCGGCCAAGCTGGCAGAGCAGGCACACGGCCTGGATCTCGGTTGAGCTGTAGTTGCCGGTGGCGAAGGGACCGGACTTGCCCGGCAGAGCGACCACGTCATAGAGCCAGTTCTCGATCTGGCGGCTCAGGTCGAGGCCGAGGAACCGCGCCTTCTTGAGGTTCTCGCCCCAGTGGAGGTCGGTGCACAGGATGCCCCCTTCGCCGAAGGCCGTCACGTTCTTGACCTCGTGGAAGCTGAAGGCGCCGAAGTCGCCGAGAGTCCCGATGGCGCGGCCCTTGTAGCGACCACCGAAGGCATGGGCGGCGTCCTCGATGACCAGGACATCGCGCTCGCGGGCGATCTCCATGATCGGGTCCATGTCGACGGGGTAGCCGCCGATGTGTACGGGGATGATGACCTTCGTGCGGTCGGTGACCTTCCGCGCGACGTCGGCGGGATCCATGTTGATCGTGCGGGGATCGAGGTCGGCGAAGACAACCTTGGCCCCGATCTCCAGGGGGTAGGCGATGGTGGCGATGAAGCTGATCGCCGGAGCGATGACCTCGTCGCCAGGCCCCAGATTCGCATACCGATAGGCGATCTCAAAGCCGTGGGTGGCGTTGGTCACGAAGGAAGTGTAGCGGGCTCCCAGCATCCTGGCGGTCTCTGCCTCGACCTGTGCGACCTTGTCGCCAAGGCTCAGTTTGGTCGCCGGCGCCGCGACCTGCCACAGTGCATCGACAGCCTGCTCAAGGGTTGCGAGACGCTCCTCGTATGCGCTCTCCTGCCCCGGCTGCGGGCGGGCGAGGAACCGCAGTATGCTCTTGGCCTCACAGGCACCGAGGTGCTCACCGACGGCGGCCCAGGGGATCTGGGCTGCTCCGGTAGAGTACCGAAAGTCTCCGGCGGGCTGCTGCTTGTCTGGCATTGGCTTACCTCCTCGGGACTTGGGGGCAACCCTGTCGCATGGCGACCGGCGTTTGCCGCAAAGGCTAGGAACCTGCTATCATCTTCTTCGCGACTGATGAGAACGCCTGCCTCGGTGGCGACGGGGCGCTTGTGATTGCCCCTACCGCCGGGCGAGAGGTTTGCCCATGGATGCGATGACCGAACAGGAGCAGGAAGCGTATCTTCAGCGTCTCGGGGTACTGGTGAAGCCCGCGGGCCCCGATTGCAACCTTCGCTGTGAGTACTGCTTCTACCGCCCGAAGCTGTCCCTGTACCCGAACAGCCGTCGGCATCAGATGAGCCGCGAAGTGATGCACAGGTTTGTCGGCGATTACATGCAGATGGCGGGCACGAACCCTTCCTTCGGCTGGCAAGGGGGAGAGCCGACGACCCTTGGCCTGAACTTCTTCCGCCGTGTTGTGGCGGTTCAGATGCAGAAGGCGAAGCCGGGGCAGGCCATTGCCAACGGCTTCCAGACCAACGGGGTGCTGCTCGACGCCGACTGGGCGCGGTTCCTGCACCGGTACAACTTCCTGGTCGGGCTCAGCCTCGACGGGCCGCAGTACGTGCATGACTACTACCGGATCGACATGGGCCGACGACCGACCTGGGACCGGGTCATGCGCACAGTCCAGACCCTCCGCGAGCACCAAGTCGAGTTCAATATCCTGTGCATGGTCACGGCCTTCTCGGCCGACAAGGCCGCCGAGATCTACGACTTCTTCATGGCCCAGGACCTGCACTTCCTGCAGTTCATCCCCTGCATCGAGGTCAATCCCGAGACGGGGCGGATCGAGCCCTACTCGTGCAGCCCTCACCAGTATGGCGAGTTTCTGTGCACTCTCTTCGACCGCTGGGCGGCCGACACGCCGCCGAGGACCTACGTGCGTACCTTCGACGACCTGCTGATGGCGTACATGGGCCACGAATCGCCGACCTGCATCTTCCGCCCCACCTGCGCCGAGTACCTGCTGATTGAGCACAACGGCGACGTGTACCCGTGCGACTTCTTCGTCGAGAAGCAGTGGCGGCTGGGGAACCTCATGGAAACGCCGCTGCGGGAGATCGCACTGTCGGCGAAGTTCCGGGAGTTCCGATACGCGAAGGGCGAGGTCTGCGAGCGCTGCCGGGAGTGCCCGTGGGTTGGCAAATGTCATGGCGGTTGCCAGCGTCACCGGCTGCACAACCTTGGCCTGGCTCCAGACCAGGAACTCCCGTATGAGGCCTTCGCCTCGAACTACTTCTGCGAGTCCTATCGGATGCTCTTCGACCACTCTCAAGGTCGGCTGCAGGAACTGGCCGTCACTCTCGCCGACCAGGCTCCGCCCACACCGACTCTCACTGTGCAGTAGCCTCAGGGCCTCCCTGCAGGATCGAGGGGATACGATGGGACCTCGCGCCGAGATACTGCGCGAGGTCTCTGGGTATCTGCTGGAGGGTCGGGTGATGCTATCCGACCGGGATGTCCTTGACAGTCAGGAGGCCCGGGACGGCGTTGACGGTCTGGCGCAGAATGTTGAGTACGCAGCCAACCGTGGCAGTGTCGCCGAAGATGCCTCCCTCGATGCGCATGTGGACGTAGGGCTCGCCCTCAACGAAGACCTCATCACGCGGGTCGGGCTCGCCATGGGTCATGCGGCAGATGAGCTCGATGCACTTGCCGTCATCGGTGCTGATGCGGGCGACCTGGTGGCTCCCCTTGACCTGCCCCGGCTGGATCTGAAAGTACTCGGTGCCACAGGGCTCGGTAGCGATGACGGGCTCGATGGTCTCGTAGATGTCCTCGTGCTCCCAGCCCAGACCTGCTGCGAGGAAGGCGGCGGACTCGCCGAGGCCGACGTGACCGATCTGCTCTTTGGCTGCGAGTGCGCGGTAAGTCTCCGGATCGAGGCCGGAGCCGATCTTCTTCTGAAGCTGCTGACGCCGGGCAGACACGTTCACGATCCTCTTGGCCGTGATCTTGCGCACTCCGACGCAGGGCCGGCACAGCAAGAGCGGCAGCAGGTCAAGAAGGAAGCCGGGGTTGATGCCGGTGCCGACCAGGGTCACACCGTGCTGCTTCGCCAGAGCGTCGAGCTCGTTGGCCAGGTCCGGGTTGCGCAACCAGGGCCAGGACAGCTCCTCAGAGGTGGAGACCACGTTCAGACCGGCCTCGATTGCCGCCCGCAACTGTGAGGCAATCGCAGGGAGCTTGGAGCCTGTGGCTAGAACGAGCACCTGGGCTCCAGCGGCCTTCCCTGCGGCCAGCGCAGCCTCCAGGGAGTCCAGGACGACGACCTCCGTGCCCTCCGTGCTCTCGACGAGCTCGCCGAGGGATTTTCCAACGAGTTCAGGTGACACGTCGGCGGCAGCCACCGGCTGTGCGAACCCACTGTGAAGGGTGGCGCGAGCAATCTTGAGGCCGATTGGGCCAAGTCCTACGTGAACCGTCTTCACAACCGACATCGTGAGCCTCCGTAACTTAGGCATGCCGGCTGCCGCGAAGCTCTGTCCCCTGAAGCAGGTCGCGAACCGTCAGGGGCATCAATGCTTGCGGCGCCAGAGGGTCCCTTCGGGACCGTCCTCCAGGATGATCCCGCGGTCGTCCAGTATCCTGCGGATTTCGTCGGCGCGGGCGAAGTTGCGCTGCTTGCGTGCCTCGGTGCGCTCTGCAACCAGGGCATCGATCTCGGCATCGTCGTCGCCGGCCTCGGTCTCGAACACGGGCTTGAGGACGCCCAGCACCGTGTCCATGCGTTGCAGGGCAGCCAGGATAGCGTCCCGGTCTTCCTCACCGAGCTCTGCACCCTCGGCGAGAGGATTGAGCTGCTTGATCATCTCAAAGGTCGCGCCCAGGGCGCCGGGCACGTTGAGGTCGTCGTTCATGGCAGCCTCGAACTCGGCCAGGCTGCTCTCCAGAATCTGCTTGACCGGCTCGGTCGCTCCGGGCTGCAGGGACATCTTGCGCAGCCGGTCTGCGAAGGTGTAGATCCGGTCCAGCGCAGCCTTGCTCTGCTCGAGGCCCTCAAGGGTGAAGTTGAGTTGCTTGCGGTAGTGGGCCGTCAGCAACTCGTAGCGGATCGTCATCGGGTCGTAGCCCTTGCCGAACAGGTCACGGAGGGTGAAGAAGTTGCCCAGGGACTTGGACATCTTCGTCCCGTCCACGAGGAGGTGCTCGGAGTGCAGCCAGCAGCGGACGAAGGGCTTGCCGGTCGCCGCTTCGCTCTGGGCGATCTCGTTCTCATGGTGCGGGAAGCGCAGGTCAATGCCGCCGTTGTGGATGTCCAGGGTGGTGCCCAGGTACTGCATCGACATGGCCGAGCACTCGATGTGCCAGCCCGGTCGCCCGGGTCCCCAGGGGCTGTCCCAGGCGGGCTCATCCGGTTCCTTCTGCGCCTTCCAGAGGGCGAAGTCGCCGACTTCCTCGCGCTCGTACTGGTCGCCCTCGAGGCGACCAAAGGCGCTGTCGCGGGCCTCGGAGTCCGGTGAGACGCCCGACAGCTTCCCGTAGCCCTCAAAGCTGGAGATGTCGAAGTAGACGCTGCCCTCGACCTCGTAGGCATGGCCGTTCTCGACGAGAGTCGAGACCAGATCGAGCATCTGCTGGATGTGCTCGGTGGCCCGAGGGTACTTCCAGGCGGGCTCAACGTTGAGGGTCGCGAGGTCGTCGAAAAAGGCCTGGGTATACTGGTCGGTGTACTCTCGCAGCGGCATCTCGGCCCGCCTGGCGCCGGCAATCGTCTTGTCGTCAACGTCCGTGAGGTTCATCACCTGGCGGGTCTCGAAGCCCAGGTAGCGCAGCCAGCGGCAGAGGATGTCGCCGAAGATGAAGGCGCGGAAGTTGCCGATGTGAGCGAAGTCGTAGACGGTGGGACCGCAGCTATAGACGAGAGCCGTCTTGCCGTCGGCCGGCTCGAAGTCCACGAGTTGACGAGAGTATGAGTCAAGAAGCTTCAGCATGCTATTCTCCTGGTTGGCGGGCCCTGGCGGTTAGGTGAGCCCAAAGATCGGCCTGTCAGGGGGCCCAGGGGCTGGCTACGGGGCTATCTGGGACAATCCGAGCGGAGGTAGACGCGACCTCCGCTCGGGCAACTCTCACAGCAATCGGCCTATCGTTGCTACTCTCCGAGTTTGCGGGAGATGTAGGTGAGGAAGGCCCTGACCTTCGCCCGGTCGGCATCGGTCGTGGCGTTCGACATGGTGACTTCGGCCACGAAGATCCCGCGCTGGACGACGCCTACCGTCGTCTTGCCGACCGTGCCGATGAAGGCCCGATCGCGGATTGACGGCTGATCTGTCAGCGGCTTGGCGGTCTTGTAACTGGCGCGCTTCTTGGCGTAGAGAGCCTTCGCCAGTCCCGCGTTGCGCAACTGGAAGGCGTCGACGGTGACGTAGCGCTTGCCGGTAGTGCTCTTGAACATCCGCTGGGCGAAGTAGCGGATGCCCTCTTGTTTCATCACGTCAACCGGGCCGTCATAGGTGTCGTAGCTGGCTTTCTCACCCAGGGCGCCGGATCGGGTCTCCGAGAAGACTTTCCAGCCGCTGATCGCGCCACTGGTAGGGAGGCAGCCGGTTGGACTGGCAGCGACCGCGTAGAGGGTGAAGCCGGTGAGTGTCGCAAGGACACTGAGAACTGTCAGGACCCGTGATGTGAGTTGCATAGGCGAACATCTCCTGCCCCATCATGCAAACCGGGGCACGTCATGTGGGCCGCTCTAGGCGGTCTTGCCCTGCTTGTCTTCGTCGTCTTCTGCGTCCGTGAGCTTCTTGAGGTCCTCCGTGGCCTGGGAGGAAGCTTTCCGGAACTCCCGGAGCCCCTGGCCCAGTCCCCGCATGATCTCCGGGATCTTCTTCCCGCCGAACAGGATGACCACGATGATCAGGATGACGATGAGCTCTTGCGGCCCTAGCCCGAACATGCAATCGCCTCTCTTCGCGCAGCTTCCGCGCGGACTCGATGCAGTCTCCCCACCGCCCAAGACCACCGGGACGCCTCAGATGATGCACCCCGGCGCGCACCGGACATCACTGTTCTGTGCTTATTCTATATGGAAGCCTCGCGCTTTACAATTGTTCGTCTAGGCCGGCCGGGAAGACGCAAACTGAAGCGCGTGCCGCGGAGGGCTGCAGCTAGAGGGTCAGCGGCTCGAGACTGACCTCTGACACCAGGCCCTCGACTTGAGCGAGGGTGGCAAAGCCGGCACCGAAGGTGGCTGCGCAGGCAGTTCCGGCGGCCACGGCCCA
>JBDKVB010000141.1 GCA_039679385.1 Armatimonadia bacterium
TGGGCCCCGAGAGCAAGCCGGTGCAGCTAGACACGGCGGCTCTCGGCGGGCATACCTTGCGCAACCTCGTCACGGGCGAGACGCTGCAAGCCGACGGCCGCCTGTCGCTGACGCTGGAGCCGGTCAGTCTGACGGCGCTGTATGCCGCAGGTCGGTGAGGCCTGTCCTGCGGTGACCCGACCACCGCAGACCTCACTCAAAGGTCTTCGGGAGTCGCGTGAACTGCACCTGGTCCGTGGCGAGCGCAGCCCCTTGGTCGTCGAGTAGCGAGACCTGCGCCGCATAGACCCCAGGTGCCAGCTTGGCCGGGCAGAACCGCGTCTCGGCGGTACCGAGGCTTACCGGTGCCATCAGCGCCATGCGCAGAGGGGCCTCCGTCTTGCTGACGGCGACGGTGGACTGGAAGGGCGCACTCAGCCGCCCGACCTCGGTCTGGTCCTCGCTCACCAATCGAACCAGGACCTCGCGCGGCGTCTGCGGCAGCCTGCGGGCAGTGGTGATCGTGAGAACGCCGGCGACATCCTCGGAGTCGTAAGCGGACTGATCGAGCCTCACCTGCAGCGGCGGCGGGATGATCTCGTGCATCTCCAGGTCGTCGATCCACACGGTGCCGGGGCCCTGAAGCCACGCGGCGAGGTAGGTCGGCGTAGCCGGAGCCTCCATGTCGAGACGCAGCCAGATGCGCTGCCAGCCGGAGGGCTCCGCAGGATCGCGACCCGTGCGTGTGCTGCGGATCGTTGCCGCCGGGACGCTGCAGCGCAGGTCCGGTGGATTGCTGCGACCCTCCAGCTTCACCCAGGCAGAAAGCTCGTAGATCCGCTGGGACTCGAGGTTTGCGGTAACCTTGCTTCCACCCCAGGAGGGCCAGACGAGAACGGTGATCGCCTCGGCGCTCTCCTCGGGCGGGATGTCCATGCGTACAGAGCCGCTGCCGCTGTGGGCCTGAGTCGCGTCCTGGCGGCCACTGCCCTTGTTCTTCCAGGCCTCGACTCGCCACGGGGCGAGAGTCGTCTCAAAGTCAGCCTTCGCGAACACCGGCGGACCGATCTCCTCGTGGACTGCCCGAGCCTGTGGCCAGGGACGATCGAAGGGTGAGCGAGCTCCAGTCGCAGGCGCAGGCGTGGCACCTGGGACGGCCTGCAGGGCCTCTGCCTCCTGTAGCAGCGCCACGCGCCACTTGCGGAGCGATGACGGGTCTGGCGGCGCCGCGCGATCCCCCGAAGTCATCGGCTGCACGTCCCAGCCGATCTGTCCGAGAACCCCGTCCAGAACCCGCTGGGCCTTGTCAGCCGCTGCCGTTGCGCCGGAGACCTTGGCTGCCTGAATCAGCCGCTCTAGGTAGTCGGCCGCTCGGTAGTCCTTGACCCCCTCACGTACCGCTTCCCACAGGATCGAAGGCACCGGGCCGTCGGGGCCGTAGTAGACGTAGCCATCGTCGGAGCCCCGCATCCCTCCACCGCGGAAGAGGTTGTCGCGGTTGAAGTTGTAGGCCCACTGGGAGATGCTCGTGGCCCCGGTCTTCCAGCCGTAGAAGCCGAAGAACAGGCGAGCACCTGCGGGCAGATCGCCACAACCGTTGTAGATGCCGTAGGGCTTCTGTCGGGCGAGCAACTGTCGAGCGATCTCCGGGGTGAAGCGGTTTGTGCTCAGGAAGTCCACCCAGGGGGATAGCTTGCCGATCTCGTCGTGGCCCATGGCGATGCCGCCGCCGAGGTCGGACCAGGTCTGCAGTTGCGGCCTGTGCTGCTTCGCGAGTCGGTAGTAGTGGACCGCCTCGTCGAGCAGGTTGTGGGCACCGGCCTCATCCAGCAGATAGGCCTGGAGCTGGTTCCAGCCGGCAGCGGAGGCCTCCTCGACCACCACGTCGATGGCCCTTTCCAGATCGTCGTCGATCTTGGGGCTATGCTCCCAGAAGGAGAACCAGTTCTTCTTCGTGTCCCAGTAGTAGGCGATCTGGTGCCCGGCCTCAAAGGCCACCGGGAAGCGCGGCTTGCCAAAGACCTCGCGGTAAGCCGCGATGACCTGCCGGCACCTCTGTCGCGTGGCGGCGAGGTCGTCCTCGCCGAAGACCTGGTCGCGGGACTTGATGACCACGCTCAGGTCCATGCCTCCACTCTCTATGCCATGCTCGCGCAGGTCGGTCAGCTCACGGCGCAAGAGTGCATCGTCCTCTGAGAGCTGTGCGTACATGGCCATGCTAACCGACGCGGGTGGAAGACGAAGGGGAAGCACGCGGAGACGGATCGGCAGGTCCGCTGCGGATCGGCCGGAGGCGCTCAGGTGCAGCGCACCCCGGTACTCGCCGGCCACTGCGTCGGCGGGCACCCACACCGTCACCCAGACTTGCCCTACCTGACCTTCCTGCAGCGAGAGGTTGGGCCGCTTCTCGAGGAGCCACGGAACCTGACGGTAGGTCCGAGGCGCTCCGGCAACCGGCACACGCACTGCCCTGACGAAACGCACATCGAGGCAGTCGGCGGGGATAATCGCTTCGCCGCAGCGAAGCTCCCCGGCGGTGACGCGCAGGTCCGAGAGGTTCGAGAGGGCGAGGACCCCCACAGACAGCGGTTCGTACTCCCCGCGAGTTGTCACGGTACGCAGTTCGCGGCCACACTCCTCAGGCCAGGGAAGCGTGGTGGGCTCAAGGAGCTGCAGCGGATCGCGGACGAAGGCAACCCAACCACGTGACTGATCCTCGGGACTCGGCGAGAGACCCGTAGCCGGGGCCGTGACCGCTGCCTCATGCCAGCCTTCGGGAGGCGGCGGGATCTCGCCACCGGCCGAGCCCCAGGTGCGAAACTGAGCGGGAACCTCGGCGAGGCAGACGGTGACCGCGAGCATCGCGAACGCGACTGCCAGCAGGGACACGCCACAGGCACAAGGGCGATGCGCAGAGCACAGGCGACCCATCTTTCGGTTCACCTCCGTTGTCTGGCCGGACAGACAACGAACCGTGGCGCCTCAGAGCATGGCTGTGACTTCCGAACTCGGAACGTGACGCCCGGAGTGACCTCTTCGCTACTCGGTGCCTGTCGGCACGAGCTTCATGACGAAAGCGTCGGAAGGGCCGCCGCCAAAGCGGGTCTGCAGGGCGCCGGGAGTCGCTGGGAAGTTCGGCGAGGTCGTGTTCCCGACCAGGTACAGCGCTCCATCGGGACCGAAAGCGAGGCTCCGGATCATCTCGTCGCCGGTCCCTCCCAGGTAGCTGCAGTAGACAAGCCGCGTGCCCTCCGCACTGAAGGCCGCCAGGACAGCATCCTCCTGCCCGCCGCCGAAGGACTTCTGGAAGGCGTCCGCGGTCACGGGCAGGTCGCGAGAGGCGGTGCTGCCGACCACCCAGATGTTGCCGTCACGATCGGGCGTCGGCATGAGCAGGTTGTCCGTGCCGGCGCCGCCCAGCAGCAGCGAGAAGACAAAGCGCGTGCCGTCACTGGAGAGCTTCGTCAGGAAGCCGTCGGTTCGGCCTGCGAGACGCCTTCCCGGAACTGTCCCCGTGAAGTCTGCCGAGCCCCACGAACCTGCCAGCAGGAAGGTCCCGTCCTCAGAGAGCCAGGGCCGGTGCTCGGCGAACTCGTTGCCGCTGCCGCCCAGGTAGGTCGCGTAGAGGATGCGGTCGCCTGCAGGGCTGAGCTTCGCCAGATAGCAGTCGGACTGCCCACCGAGTTTCGGCTGGGGCGCGCCTGGCGTGACCGGGAAGTCCGCTGACCGCGTGTGGCCCGCGACGTACAGGTTGCCGGCCTTGTCGAGGCGTATCCCCATGATCGCGTCGTCCTCGCCCGTGCCGCCCAGAAGCGTACTCATCAAGAGTTGCGAGCCGTCCGGGCTGAGCTTGGAGATGAGGGAGTCGCGCGGGCCCTTGAGCTTGCCTCCGACCACACCGGGCGTAGTCGGGTAGTTCGCGGAGTTGGTGGTGCCAACGATATAGACGTTATCCTCTGCATCGATCCCCAGGCCACCGCGGGGCGACTCACCGGCGGAGCCGCCCAAGTAGGTGCACCAGAGGACTTTCTTGCAGTCCGGCGTGATCTTGGCGACGACGATCTCGTTCTCGCCCCCGGCATACTTCGGTTGGAAGCAGCCCGGAGTGGTGTGGATGTCCGTGGAGCGCGTGGTGGTGGTGATGACGATGTTGCCCTGGCGGTCCAGCCCCATCCCGTAGGTGTTGCGTTCCTGTCGCGAGCCGCCGAAGTAGGTGCCTGCGAGAACCTCGCTCCCGTCGGCGCTGAGGTGTGCCAGATAGCAGTCACCGCCATACACGCCGCCGGGGCCGAGGTTGGGGTCATCGCCGGCGTAGTGGGGCTGTGCCGCGCCCTCGCTCACCGGCAGTCCATCCGAGTTCACCTGCGCGCCAATCAGAACTGAGCCGTCGGGGTAGGGGATGATCTCCCGGGCCTGCTCCCAGGCGGGGCCGCCCAGATAGGTGCAGTAGACGAGGCGGAATCGAGAGGCGTCGCAGCCTCCCGGAGCGAGACATGACACCAGCAGCATCGCAGCCAGAAGCGTCGTGATGCCGAGCACACTCAGGCGAGGGCAGGTCCGCATAGCTCAATCAGACTCCCCGGCAGCCGATATGTGGAGGATAGCTTGCCCACAGATTCGCGCTACCGCCCGTGTCTCCTGCCGCGAGGCGATCGCGTCGAGGCTCTTGGAGGCAGGTGCAGGAGGCCTTGTGAGGGAACCGTCCGGCAGTGTCGTAGAGGGTAGACGGCGACCTCCGGGCCTCGCCACGAAGGAGTCCGATCCTGGTTATGCGCAAGACGGCGTTCCTGGTTCTCCTGCTGATCCCTGGTTTTCTCGGTGCGGTCGACGCAGCACCGGCAGTCGAATGGACCTTCGACCGCTCGACGGACGTGCAGACCACCTCGCGACTGGATCCGGGACGGGTGAGCCGTGGCGCAGTGTCCGGCTGGACCCAGTGGGACCCGTATGTGTACCTCACCCTGCCCAAGACGCCCGTCGATGTGAGCGAGCTTACCTGGATGACCGTCCGGCTGTACTCCTCAGCGCCGGCCGATGTGCTGGACATCTACTACAAGACCGATGACGGGCGCTGGTGCCTGGGCGGCTGCTTCCCGATCCAGCAGGGCTGGGCGACCTACCGAGTGGACCTCGCCCGCTGCCGCTGGCGCGAGACCACTACCGGCGACGACTCACGGCAGTGGGGTGGAGTGAACAAGCGTCTGGTCTCGCTGCGTCTCGACCCCGGCAACGAGCAGAGTCGCCTGGTGATCATCGACTACGTGAAGCTCTCCGGCGCCGAACCAGGCTTCGAGCACGGGGTCGCTGCGGAGCCGCTGGGCAAGGCAACAGTGAAGTCGGTGCAGGTGCCCAGGACCGTCGAGGCCGGCGGCAGCCTGAAGATCACCGCGGAGCTGGAGGCGACCGTTCCTGAGGGGCTCACCAACGGCACCGAGTATATCCGACTGCGACGTGGCGACACCTTCCTGCGGGTTCATGAACAGCCGCTGTCGCTGAAGTCGGGCACTGTGACGCTATCGGCGGAGTTCCCACTCTCAGCCTACTGGAGCCCCGGTCCGATCGCGGTGGAGTTCGGGGCATACGAGCTGGCCTTCGCTGATGCCTCGGAGGGTCAGGTGACCGTGGAATACCAGAACGCGAAGCTCAGCAAGGCCGACTTCCCGCTGGTGCGTCTGGAGCCCGTTGCGGGCGACCCATGCCTGAAGATCAACGGCAAGCCGACGGCACCCTTCCTGTGCGTGTTCCCGCGCACCCTGAACCCCGACTTGCACAAGGAAGTGGCCGACCAGGGCATCCACCTGTACAGCGACTGGTTCGGCGCTTCGGTCACCGCAGACCTGGGGCACCTGAAGCCCGACACCTATGACTACACGGAGTACGATCAGTACTTCGCCACGATCCTCGAGGCCGAGCCAGACGCCTACTTCCTGCCGCACATCGGTCTTGCCGCGCCGATGTGGTGGCAGAAGGCGCATCCGGAGGAGTTGGCGCGATTCTCCGACGGCACCGCCGGGCCACCCTCCTTTGCGTCGGAGCTGTGGCGCAAGGAGATGGGCGACGACCTGCGCAAGCTTCTGACGCACCTGCGGCGGGCACCCTACGCGGAGCGGATCACGGGCATCATCTTCTACAGCGGCTACACCGCCGAGTGGCAGATGTGGGGCACCTGGAAGGAGAACAAGGACGACTACAGCGCTCCCGCTCTGCGAGCCTTCCGGGCCTTCCTGCGACAGCGCTACCAGACTGACGAGGCCCTGCGGAAGTCCTGGAAGGACCCGCAGGTGACTCTGGAGACGGCGGTCATGCCAGACATGGCAACGCGGCGTCCTGCGGGCTCGCAGGTTCTGCGCGATCCGCTGACCGAGCGTCAGGCGATGGACTTCTACGAGTTCATCAGCCACCTCGACGCGGAAGCGATCCAGCATTTCGCCCGCATCACCCGCGGGGCAACCGCCGGCCGGGTTCTGGTTGGCACTTACTACGCCTATCTGAGCGCGCACGGCGTCAACCAACAAGATAGCGGGCACCTGGCAGCCCGCGAGGTCTACGACTCGCCGGACATCGACTTCCTGATGAGCCCGCCGAACTACGCCTTCCGTGGGCCGGGCGAGACGAGCACCTTCATGTCGGCGACGGACTCCTTCCGGAGGCGCGGGAAGCTGTGGCTGGATGAGTCCGACCACCGGACGTACCTGAGCGATCCGAGCGCCGGGTTCAGTCGGGCAACCAACCTGCACGACACTCTGGGTGTGTTCTGGCGCGAGTTCTCCGAGTGCCTCTGCAAGCGGGCCGCCGGGAGCTTCTTTGACATGACCGGTGGCTGGTTCTCCGACCCGCAGATTCTCAGCAACCTGGGCCAGGCGAAGGCCGCCATGCAGGACAGTCTCGCGACTCGCAGGCCCTTCGCGGCCGAGGTTGGGCTGTTCGTCGATCCCGACAGCTTCTACTGGATGCGTCCGAGCCCGGCTCAGCCGGGACTGGTGCAGAGTCCGCTGGTGCATCAGCCGCAGGCCGGTGCACCCTTCGACTACTGCCTGCTTGACGACCTCAGCCAAAAGTGGCTGCCGGACTACAAGCTCTACGTGTTCCTGAACGCCTTCCGCCTGACCACGGCGCAGCAGCAGGCGATCACGGCGAAGCTCAAGCGCAACCATGCGACCGCGCTGTTCCTGTATGCGCCGGGGTACTTCGGGGACGAGGCCGATCCGGCTGCCTCGATGGCCGCACTGCTAGGGATGAAGGTGACCAGCGACGCGGCTGAGGGCACTACCCAGGCCTTGCTCGAGTCGGGATCGCCGCTGGCACGGGGCCTTGACGCAAAGCAGCCCATAGGACGCGAGATTAAGCTGTCGCCGGTGTTCTGGGTGGATGACCCTTCGGTGACTGTGCATGCGCGACTGGCTGCCAACGGCAAGCCGGCGCTCGTGAGCAAGGAAGGCGACGGCTGGACCTGCTACTACTCGAGTGTGATCGACCTGCCGCCGGCGGTGATGCGGAATCTGGCCCGGCAGGCCGGCGTTCACCTGTGGGCCGACAGTGACGACGCGCTCTACGCGGACGGCAACTACGTCTCTCTGCACGCTGCGACCGACGGCGCCAAGACGATCTACCTGCCGGCGTCGGCCTCCCTGCGCCGAGTCGTGACAGGGCAGAAGGTCACGGTCGAGGGCAAAGCGGTGACCGTAGACCTCAAGCGCGCCGAGACGGTCCTGCTGGAGCTGGACGAGGCTGCTCGGTAGTCCTGAGATAACGCCTTTCGGTCAGGCCTGCCCACAACTGGAGGGACGCACGAGCATGAGACCTGAACCCGGGGACAAGTCGCTGCAGGTCACGGCCGACGACGTAGCGGCGGGTCTGCGCAGCGTTGGCGTCAGTCGCGGCGACCTGGTGATGTTCCACAGCTCTCTGAGCAGCATGGGCCACGTCTGCGGTGGGCCGAACACGGTGATCGAGGGCTTCCTGCAAGCGGTCGGCCCTGAAGGCACGGTGGCGGTGCCGACCCTGTGGTGGAACGGCACGCAGGACCTCGCCGACTGGGACTGCGCGACCTCGCCGTCCTACCCGGGCATCATCACCGAGGTCTTCCGCCAGCGACCGGATAGCCTGCGCAGCAACAATCCGACACACTCCGTCTCGGCGATTGGACCCCGAGCAGCGGAGCTGACGGCCGACCACGGCAAGTGGGGTCTGAGGCCCTGCATGTATGGCGATACGGCCTTCGCAGAGGCCAGTCCCTGGGAGCGGCTGTACCAGTGGAACGCGCACTACTGCTTCCTTGGGGTGGACTTCACCGTCAACACAATGGGGCATTACTGTCAGTGCCGCCTGATCGAATGGGCCCTGAATCAGGCACCCGCTGACCGACGCGCTGAGCTGGACGCAGGCATCTCACGCTGGGACGACGCCCGAGAGTACTACCGCCAGGTAGGGGAAGGCCTCACACCCACCGTGATCTTCCGGTGGCCGAGCTTCAGCTTCCAGGCGATGGGGGAGCATCTGGCCGAACTGGGCTTGGTGCGGTTCGGCAAGATCGGCTCGGCGACGCTTCGCGCCATCCGCTCACAGGACATGGTGGACACGATCCTCGCCACCCTCAGGGCAGAGCCCGAGAAGTGGCTGAAGGAGCCCTTCCTGTCCTGGTGGCACGAGGCGCTGGGGAGATAGGGCCTACTGCGCCATCGCCTTGAAGATCGTCGTCTGGCTATCGCGAAGGGCCTGTTCCAGGTCGGGCTCCTCCAGCTCGAAGACGAAGAGCCCGTCGTAGCCGATCTCCGCCGCCGTCCGGAATAGCCGGGGGTAGTCCAGGAAGCCCCGACCCGCTGCCCTGTGGTCACGGAAGGTGTCGGGGTTGATGTCGTGTAGATGGAAATGGAAGAGCTTCGCGCCCAGTGAACGGACATGCGCCTCGAGGAGGTCGTTGTAGCTCGCGGCACCCTCGGGAGTGCAGCGCAGGTCCGCAGGGATTGCCCCTCGCAGGTGCCCCACATCGACATTCGCCCCGACCGCCGGGTGGTCGATGCCCCAGATGACCTCCGCGAACTGCTCCACCGGAACGGGATAGCCGGTCTCGATGGTGATCGTGACGCCGGCTGCCGCAGCCTGATCCCCGAGCCGACGGTACAGGTCCGTCAGTTCCTCCCTGAAGTCCGCAAGCTCGCAGCCGAACCGGGGGACGATGTGGGTGGTTGTGGTCGAAGCGCCCAGGAAGGAGGCGCTCTCGATCGCGATCTCCAACTGCCGCTGTGCGGTCTCACGCACGCTGGGGTTGGGCGATAGTGGGCAGATCTCGATGAAGGGCGCGTGCGTGCTCAGGTAGTCGAAGCCGGAGGCCAGCTCCCGGAGCGCGTCCCGTTCCGAAGCGGTCATGTGCTCGAAGTAGAACCCGGACAACGGCCCCTGGCTGTGGCAGTATCCGTCGAAGGCGAGCAGTTCCAGGGCCCGAAAGCCCATCGCACTGCCCAGTTCAAGCGCTCGCGGGAGCGACGTGCGGGCGAAGCAGGCAGTGCTGAAACCCAGTCTGGCCGGGTCGAAGGAAGGCATGGTCAGGTCACCTCGAGTGGGCTGCGAAACGGACCTCGCGGACACGGAACCGACCCGGTCTGAAGTGCCGCTCAGGGCTCCTGCGCGTAGAGGTAAGTGAAGCGGCAGTTCGGTGCGGCGTCCCCGTTGAGCATGAACTCGTCGGTGTCGTCGTCCTTCTGGAGGTTGTCCGCCCACTTGAAGTGCAGACGAACCGGCCGGGCTGCATCGGCCAGCCCAACCAGGTCGCGAGGAATCTGCACCATCAGTTCCTTCCCGTCAACCTTGAGCGGGACGTCGGTCTGCGGCTGCCAGCCCTGCGGCGTCCAGCGCTCCAGCACCGTGACTGTGGAGGACCGCACGGTCCGGTTCACCCGGTAGTCGAAGCCCTGCCAGCCTGTCTTCGGGTCACCGTCGGTATCCAGCCACAGCATCATCCAGCGCGGGTCCGTGCAGGGGCTGATTGCCTCGCGAGTCTGGGCGTAGAACCACAGGTTCGTGCGGTCGCGGGCGACCTTGAGGCTGACGAAGTCGTTGCGGCCTGTGTCGTTGGTGTAGCGCGTAGAGTTGTTGTAACCGGGATGGTCGCGATGAGCTTCGTCGCCGGCATCGTCGCGGAACTCGGGCGTGACGTCAGCCCACTGGTCGAAGCCTGCGCCCAGGTTGATAGTCTTCTCGGGGCCCGCGGCGGGTGGCTTGCGGACGCCCCTGTAGCGGCGGACGAAGGAGACCAACTGGTAGTAGTAGTCATCCCCGTGTCCGCCCTTCATGGGCTCCATGTCGCGGCTGTGCTCCTGGTCGAACTCGTCCACGAACATCACGGGGAGCTTCACTCCACCGAACTCCGGGAAGCGCCCAGCGATCCACTCGTTCCAGCCCGTGATGAACACAAAGCGCGGGTCCTCGTCGAGGGCGCGCTGTGCTTGCTCGTCGAAGTTGAGGCCCCAGCGCACGGCATCGGGTCGGGTATCCTCCGCACCGTTGTGGAAGCTGCGTCCCTTGGCGTTCACCTCGCTCATGGAGCCGAGACGGTTGCCCACGGCATTCTGCGCGACCCCGACCGACATCTGCTCCTTCTCGCCGCGCGAGTTCATGAAAGCGTGCTGCGGGTAGACCTCCAGCCAGCTCCACATATCCGGCCCCGTGGGGCCCTGGAAGTAGCTGGCCTGCGGCTTGCGGAAGGTGAAAAACTGGCGGAGCACGTGGCTCTCGTCGTCGGTGTAGGAGAGGCGCAGGTTGCGGTCACCTGTCGTCGGCTTCCCGTCGGCGAAGGCCTCGCCACCGGCAAAAGCCTCCGTGCTCTGCGTCCACCAGCCCACGGTTCCCACCGGCTGCGACATCTCCAGGTAGTAGGTAGCTCCTGCGGGCAAGGGCGGATCGAGCTTGAGTACCTGCCAGGCGTTGTCGGGAGTGTTCGAGAAGGTCCTGGTCGCGAGCTTCTCGCCACCAGGACCGTCGCGGTATATCGAGAGGGCCATACCAGCGCCAAGGCTCTCCCAGGTGGGGAAGCTGCCGCCGACTGCATCAACGGGGCGCTCGGCCCGGAAGCTCTGGCCCAGCGTATGGCCCGGCTCGAGTCGCGCCGGCGTGTCGTGCTGAGAGAAGCCGGCGCTCGCTGCGATCATGTTCGGGTCAGCCAGGATCAGGGGCTTGCCCTCCCAGCGGTACCACAGGTCGGAGTACAGGCCCGGCCCGTAGAGATCAGCGCACAACTCCTTCACGACCTTCGCCGGATTCCCAAAGGGGCACAGGAAGGCTACCTGGGGCGTCTTGCCACCCATGCGGCGGGCCTCGGCGAAGGTCCTGAGCAGCGCCATGTAGTAGGGCTTGTACGTGATCTGATTGGTTACGTCGAAGATGACCACATCGACGCCGGCGTCGGACAGCATCTGGGCATGGCGGCGCAGAACGTAGGCGTCGTCTGTCTGGTAGTAGCCGAAGATCGACTCGCCCCAGTGATGTGCCGCGTACTGCGGTCCCCAGAGCGGGCTGTCGGGCTTGCTCATAGCGTCCGGGTCCTGGGCGAGAATCCTCGTGACATCGTAGGGAGCCTTTGCGCTCGCGTGGGCACCCAGCCACAGGAAGTAGAAGATGCCCACCTGGCGGTCGGCCCGTGGAGCACCGCACTCCGCATAGCCGGGCACCGTTCGACCCAGGCCATCCGTGGCAGACCAGGTGTCGCTCTGCACATCACGCAACTGGGCTCCCGCGACCGAAGCCATGAGGAGCACCGGGACGATCAGCAGGCCTATACGCACGGGCTCACCTTCTTCTGAGGGTCATGCGTCGGCTTGCGGCGTCGCTGGCCGGTGGTCAATGGGTCTGGGCCCAGAGCTTCTGAAGGTACTGAAGGCTCCGGCCCAGGGAGTCCTTCTTCTGCTCCAGCGGAACGTGCTCGAAGGTGATCAGGTGCAGGTGCGGGCCACCGTCCGCCGGCAGTCGTCGTGCATACTCAGCAAAGGGCGAATCGCCGGTGCCGAGTTCGACTGAGTAGATCGGATGGGTGTGCCCGGCCGGAGGCTGCAGCAGATGGTCCTTCCACGCCACCACGGGTACGCGGTCGGCGTGGTCCTCCAGCAGCCGCCAGCCCTCCTGATGGAGGGTGGTCATGTGGCCGATGTTCAGCGCAATGCCCACTCGCGGCTCGGTGGTCAGGCGGAACAGCTCCTCGCAGTCGGCCACCGTCTCAAGGATGCCGCCGTAGTGGATGTCCGGCGCAATCCTGGTCCCTGCGGGCGATGCGTGCACGGCTTCGGTGAGGACCCTGGCCACGCGTTCGACGAGTTCCCGCTTCTCTGCCGCGGGCATCTGCGGCTGTGGTGCGGCTCCGGCATTGGGCAGCACGATGTTGGTCCCGAGGGCCTCGCCCCACTTCGCGAGGTCAGTGAGACCACGGATCGTGCCTGCCATCTCTGCCTCGTCGCCGACCTTCATTAGCCCCTGGTAGACGCAGGCGACGGTGAGACCAGCCTCCTCGACGACCTCCCGTACGAAGCCCAGGTCCGACTGCGCCAGGTCGAGCATCGCACCCGGCGGGTCGGGGTTCGCGGCGGTCAGGGCATGCTGGCCGGGCACGTGCATCAGCATGATGCCCGAGTAGCCCAGCTCGGCGGCCTCTGCGAGCACCTGGCGGAAGGACTTGACGGGCTGGCCCCACTCGGTCAGGGCATGGACGCTGGTGGCGAAGTTCACTGTTCGGCCCCTTGCTCTCGGAGTTTGCGGTACACGCTCTCACACAGGCGCATGGTGGGCACGGCATCGGCGATGGGCGACAGGTCCGGCTCGTCGCCGCGGACTGCAGCGAGGAAGCTGGCGACATCCTGGACGTAACCCAGCCAGCGTAGGTCGGCCAGCCGGTCGCCGGTGAAGACGCCGCGACGCAGGTACGTCTCGGAAGCGCCCGGTCGGCGGCAGCGCAGGTCGAAGTCATGACTGTACAGGACGTGTCCCTGGCTGCCGGTCATCTCGAAGTAGAAGAACTCCTGCGCCGCAGGCTGCTCGGAAGTGAAGTTGAGCGTGGCCACTGCCCCCGAAACCATGCGAGCCGCTACTACATAGGCACGCAGGCCTGAGACGGTGGCCACCTGCACTTCCACCTCCTCGACCTCACCGGCCAGATGACGAAGGGTGTCGTAGGCATGGCAGTGCTGGTCCATCACGGCGTCCTCGAGCGTCCGGCCCGAGACAAGACCGTAGCGGAGGATCGCCAGGGTCAGGGGACCGAAGTCCTCGGACATGAACTGCCGGGCTTGCCGGACGGCCTCGCTCTGACGCAGGTTGAAGCCGACATGGCAGACGACACCCGCTGCAGCAGCGAGGTCGGCAAGTTCCTGGGTCTGCTCGGCAGAAGGCGCCGGGGACTTCTGGAGGTAGAGTGGGAAGCCGGCCTGGAGGACCTGCCGACCGACCTCGTAGTGGACCTTCGGGCCGCCGACGCAGATCACCGCTTCGGGTTGCACCTCATCGAGCATGCGGCGGAAGTCGGTGTAGACGCGCTCGAAGCCGTACTGGGCGGATGCCAGTTGCGCCTTCTCCTCCGCCAGGTCACAGACCGCCGCGAGAGTAACCGGATGAGCGCGTAGCTGCGGGTACATGAAGCTCTTGGTGAAGCCACCGGCTCCGATATAGGCCAAACGCAGGGGCTGGTCAGATGCCATGACTGCCTCCATGAGGGTGCCACGCTATCGGCACGAACCTGCGCCACCTCGGCCGCCCCCGCTCGGCTGGGAGTTCGCTTCTGGAGACGCAGAGGCCTCCCCGGTGCTGACTCTTGGTCTACCCTCGGAAAGGGTCGGGCGTGCCCTGCGGCACGCCCGAAGTCGCTTCTGGAGGAGGTCAACCGGACCCCCTTACCGTGCGTCAGCTTGTCCTAAGCACCTGACACCAGGTGTCAGGTCTACTTGGCCGCTTCGACCTGCTGGACCAGGTAGTCGGCGATGACCGTCGCCATGAGCTCGTGGCCGGAGGGATTCGGATGCGCCATGTCGCCCATGTAGGGCAGGAGCTCCTCGCGCCCGATCTTCTTCATGGCAGCGCCGAGATCGAGGTAGCTGATATGCCAGGAGCCTGCCACGTCGCGCACAACCTGGGCGAAGTCGTCCATCATCACAAAGCGCGGACCGGCACCGGGAATCGTGGTGAGCGGCAGGATGGCGGTCTTGCCGCCGGTGACGGCACAGATGCGTCGGTAGTAGTCGTTGAGGGAGTCGGCGAACTGCTGGGCGGAGAAGAGGTTGCTCTTGTCGTTGTAGCCGTAGAGGGTGGTCACCAAGTCTGGGGCTGGTCCCTGGAAGTCTCGATTGACCCAGGCGCGGGCGTCGGTGACCTTGGCGCCGCCGACGGCACGGCTCTCCGCATAGACCTCATTGTAGCCGAGGCGCTGGCGGAGCTGGGCCTGGAGCAAGGTAGCATAGCGCTGAGCGTCGCGGTCAGGGAGGCCGGTGCCGGCGGTGATCGAGTCGCCCATGCACAGGATGTGGACGGGCTTCTTGTCGCGGAGCTTGGTGATGACGCTTGCGAGAGACGCCGGGGCGGGTGCCGCTGCAGGCTGTGGCGCGCTCTGCTCCAGGCGGACCTCATCGACCCAGTAGGTGTGCTTCGCGATCTGGGCGTTGTTGAAGGTGATGGTCCAGCGAGTGCCAAGCCGCAGCCACTGGACGCCACTGGGCGGAAGACCGCCGGGAGTGCCGATGGCGGTGAAAGCGCCTTCGGGAATCCAGTCGGCCCAGGGGACGTCGTACTTGCGCCACTCCGTGGAACTGAGGGGGAAGAAGTAGCAGTAGGAGTAGGACCTGTTGGAGCCATCTCCGAAGAGGGCGATACAGCCCCACTCCCTGGAGCCGTCGCCCTTCGCCCAGAAGCTGACGCCCTGGGCGGTATCAAAGGCCGCCGGCGGGTAGTTGTCGAGGATCCTGCCGCTGAGCTGTCCGGGCATGGTGACCTTGGCGCAGGCAGCGCCCTCATGGGCGTCGGTGGACCTCTCGACAACGGCGCCGCCGGTCGCCTGCCACTTGGATATGTCCTCGAGTCCGGTGAGGAGCGTCTGGGCTGCGCAGGGGACGACGAGCAGCGCCAGAAGGGCCAGAGTGGATAGAGTCAAACGCATAGGGTGCCTCCCGTGTTCTAGTTCGGGCTGTCGGATTGGCTGGACGCTTCGCTACCGGCTGCCGAGAGTCCTGCCCCGGAAGGGTGAGGCCGAGGCTAACGACCGGCGCCGCCGGACACCGGGACTGGGCTAGCGACGGCACTTGAACAGGCAGACGCCGGCGGCCCAGAGTTCGTGAGTCTCGGGGTTGTACCGCAGAGTCAAGGGCTTGCGGTAGGGCAGGTCGCCGGTGATCTCCTGCCAGGAGACGCCGCCGTCGTGGGTCTCGTACACGCCGCCGATCATCGCGTTGCCGTCCCAGGTCGTGGTGGCATACCACAGACGCTTCGGATCGGCCGGATCGGTCTCCAAGCCCACGGTCATCCGCGAGCCGTCGGTATACCTGGTGAGCTGCTTCCAGGTCTGGCCGTGGTCGGTGCTGCGCCACAGGTTCTGTCCCGGGCAGTAGACCGCGCCATCGGCGGCGACGTGGAGGTTGAAGATCCACTGCTCGCGGGTGAAGACGTTCTGCCAGGAGGCGCCGCCATCCTCGCTCCGGTACAGGCCTCCTCCAGCACCGCAGGCGCCCCAGAAGATACGTCTGGACTCCGTCGGGTCGACCGCCAGACCGAAGAACATGCGGCGACTTCCGGGCTGCCCCGGCAGGGCGCTCCAGGTCAGCCCGCCGTCCTCGGACTTGAAGACACCGCCACCGCTCTTGCCGGGAGAGGGATCACCGTCGATGCCGAGGTAGAGGACCTTCGGGTTCTGCGGATCGGCAGCCAGGGCTCGTGGGTAGCCGGTACCCCACATGGTGTTGGCAGTCGGCACCGTAGTGGGCAGGCCGGTCGCGGTGCGAGAGAAGGTCTTCCCGCCATCGTCGCTGAGAACCACGCGGTTCGGGCCGGGTGAGTCCCAGGGGCTGCAAGTGCTGACGATGTGATCGCCGCTCTTGCCGTCGGAGATCGCGAGTCGCCAGTAATGCCCGCTGAGTTCGACGTCCCACTTGATCGGCCATAGCTGACGCCAGTTACGGCCGTTGTCCTCGCTGACCATCACGCCCTCATCCATCGCCGAGGCGTAGGTGCGGCCCTTGTAGAAGCGCAGGTCGTAGACGCAGGAGATGTCGGCGCCGCGAACGCGCTCGGTCCAGGTGCGTCCTCCGTCCTCGCTGTGACAGGGACGCCAGTTCGCGGCGATGTAGAGCTCCTTCGGGTTGAGCGGATTGACGGCGAGGCTCTTGGGCGAGCTCAGGGGAGTCGTGGTGACGTAGTCCCTCGGTATGGTCGGGTTTGCTGACGGATCGGGCCGCAGTTGAGAGGAGGAGGTCCAGGTCTGGCCGCCGTCACTGGAGAAGCAGAAGACACCGTTCCAGCCGGAGGAGCCGATGACGTACACGTCGAGGGGACTGGCCGGGCTGACGGCAACCTCCTGGAGGGCGCAGTCCTTGGGAAGGCCCTGCGAGACGTCCTGCCAGGTCTCGCCCCCGTCCGTGGAGCGGCGAAGTCCATCCTTGCCGAAGGCGGCGTAGAAGACCCTGGGATCGGAGGGAGCGATTGCGACGCTCAGGGCCTTCTTCGGAGTGGGCAGCTCGCGCCAGGTCTCGCCGGCATCGCGGCTGAGGATGACACCGGCGTCGTCGGTGGCTGCCGCCACGAGGGACGGGTCCTTCTCCGCAACGCAGAGGGTGTAGATGGGACCGCTCTGCAGATCACCCATGCGGACGTTGCCATAGGTCGGGACCGACTTGCTCTTCGAGAACTCCTTCACCACGTGCTGATAGGGCGTCGTGGCTGGAGCCTCCTGGCCCTCCGGCGTCCGCCTGAAGGCGAAGTAGAAACGGGTGAACTTGCCGACCGAGGCCGTCTCCATGAGCGGGCCGACGCAGCCGAAGTCCATGCGGTTGAGGGTGCTCCAGTCGGGCGTCCCCTGGTAGGCCCTGGCTTTGTCGGGGTTCTTCTTCGCGTAGTCGGGATCGAGGACGAAGTCCTCGGCGCGGAGTATGACGTCGCCCCATTGAGTCTGGCCGAAGACCTCGCGTAGGTTGCGACTGCGGTACGCGGTGCCGTCGGCTGCTTTGAGCGTCAGGAAGCAGTCGCGGGGCAGGACACCGTCGGCCCTGAAGCTGAAGCCGAAGCCCATGCAGTCGGCCGAAGTCATGCCCGCGGGGAAGGTCAGGGGGAACCAGAAGCCGCCGAACCACTCCTGGTTGACCTTCCCGAACTGGACGCGGAGGGTCTCCGGTGGCTCCTGCTCCAGAGCCCGCTCGTAGACCGTGCGCCAGGTCTCGCCGCCGTCGGTGCTCTTGCAGACCCTTCCGGCAGGACTGGCGGCATAGACGACGCTGCTGTTGGTGGGGTCGACGGCGACGCAACGGACGCTGCGACCCTTCTCACCGGTGAGGCGCAGGCCTCTGGGGCCGGTGTTGGGGAGGAGACGCCAGCTCTCGCCGCCGTCGGTGCTCTTGCACAGACCGCCTGCCGTCGCAGCGTAGATGGTCTCGGGCGTGGACCGGTCCGTTGCGAGCGAGAAGACGCCGTAGTTCGCCAGCCCCTTGTTGAGGAGCCGCCAGTTGCGACCGTGGTCCTCGCTCTTGTAGACCCCGGCGACGTCGCCACCCAGGTACAGAACGCCATCTCGGGTCGGGTGGAAGGCCGCCGAGTAGTAGAAGCCGCCGCCACCCCAGCCTGCCCATTCCCAGCTAACGGCGGTCGGGGTTGCCGGCTGTGTGTCAGGGGCTGCAAGCGCCGTCAGGGCCAAGCCCAGGCCGACGGTGATGAAAGCGCCGAGGCGGTACAGGTGCATGGCGGATCACCTCTCCTTGTAGACTGACACGGGATGGTCAGAGCGTGGGATTGACAGGACTCCAGATCCTGATGCGGCGGTCAGAAGTCGTACGCTACGGATTCCTCGCCGGCGAGGAGGTCTCCTCTAGTCTGGAGGGCGCGGGTCCTGAGTGGTGAAGGCCGTCCCGCGGAAGCGGAAGGTGTGGTCACACCTCGGCGCGAAAGGCCCGACAACTACTGGCTCCTGGTTCCTTCGGAAGAGGGTGCGGATTGTATGGCTCATCCCTTTGGACGCCGGCACAGCTCGCTGACCTGTGAAGGACCTGCGCCCGCAGTCGTACTCCTGACTTGCCTTCTCGTGATCGGCCTCTCCCCAGTCGTCTCCACGGGGGCTGATGAGCAGATGAAGTGGTGCGGCGTCTGGGAGTGGAGCATGGATCACCGCAGCGAGGCGGGCCTGGTTGCCATCGCCGACGCCTGCCACAGCCTGGGGTTCAACGTCCTGATGATGGCTCCGCCTCGCAACCGGATTGCCTTCATGGCAGAGACTTGCCACGCACGTGGCATACGGCTGTACCTGTCCACGGTCTTCTCGGGTGGAGACCCCGCATGGCAGCAGGTCATGACGCCGGAGGAGCGGGCACGCAAGGACCAGCCGGTGCCCGCAACTCATCAGCACGGCGGAGAACCACGTGACCCCGGCGAGGTGTTCGAGAGCCCTGCGCCCTGCTGGAACCGCCCCGAGGTTCGCAGCTTCTTCCGCGAGAGAGTGCAGGAGTGGGCGAAGCTGCCGGTGGACGGGCTGGCCTTCGACTACATCGGCTACGCGAACTACCGCCGGTGCTACTGCCCCGTCTGCCAGGAGAAGCTCAGGGACTTTCTGCATGCTCATCCGAACCTGCCCTACGGGCGGGCGGCGGAGATCGTGGCCGAGGACACGCTGGTGAGCTTCACCAACGAGATGGCGGCTGCAGCGCGGGAAGTGCGGCCCGAGCTTGAGCTGACGATCCACGTCTACCCGTACTTCCGCCCGAACCCCTTCTATGGTAACCGCCTGGAGCTGGACACGGTGGGGCAGACCGTCTCGTGGTTCTTCCGCCCGCACTGGCCGCTGGAGAAGGTGCGCCGGCTCACGGAGAACCTCGTGGCCAGTCAGCACGAGTACGTGACCACTGCGACCGCGGCACCCTTCCTGGGGTTCTACGAGAATCCCCCTCGCGACTACCGGTCATCAGGGAGGATCGCGGCGGAGTTGGCGATCCTGCGGGACAGCGGCGCCGGTGCGCTGCAGATGGCCGAGTTGGGGAACCTGGTGCGCAAGCCCCGAGTCGCTGAGGCAGTGGCCCGAGCGCTTGGAGGAGACTATCACCGCACGCCTGCGGTGGGAGCGCAGCACTAAGGCGCCCGGACCGCATGCTGCCGGCCGCACCGAGTTGACGCCCTTTGCCGCAACGATTGGAAGCTGGAGAGTGGTAGCTGATGAAGCGTAACAGAGCCCTGCCCCTGCTGCTGATTGCCCTTTGGCTTGCGCTGTCCTGCGGTGCCTGGGCGCAACTGGCACCGGCACCGGAAGGTACCTTCACGGTTGCTGTCCTGCCGGACACCCAGAACTACTCCGCGACCCAGCCGGATATATATAACACGATTACACGCTGGATCGTCGATAGCAAGGAGACTCAGCGCATCGTCTTCGTCGCCCACACGGGTGACATCGTGGACAAGGCATCAGACGAGGCACAGTGGATCAACGCTCGACGGGCGATGGATACGATCCACGGTGTGATCCCCTACGGCCTCGGGGTCGGCAACCATGACATGCGCGCGGCCGATGGCGACAAGACGCTCTTCGAGAAGTACTTCGGCAAGGAACGCTACGCGAGCTTCGACTGGTACGGCGGCAGCCGGGACAACAACGGCAACAGCTATCAACTGTTCAGCGCCGAGGGCATGGACTTCATCGTCCTGCACCTGGAGTGCAACGCGCCGGACAAGGTCCTGGAGTGGGCCTCCGGCGTTCTGGAGGCTCACGCAGATCGGCACGCCATCATCGCTACCCACATGTGGGCCGGGCCTCTGCTACAGCCGAAGGACAATGCCGGGTTCCTGACCGATCCCAAGGGACGCATGCAGTGGAAGAAGTGCAACGGCAAGCTGGGCAACACCCCGCAGCAGATCTACGACAAACTGGTGTATCCGCACGCGAAGGTGTTCCTCGTTCTGTCCGGCGACCAGAGCCGCACGCAGTCCATGACCATCACCTCCACCGGGGCGCAGGGGAACACGATCCATGAGTTGATGTGTGACATCCGTGAGGGCTACATACGTCTGCTGCGCTTTGTTCCGAAGGAGAGTCGCCTTGAGGTCATGACCTACAGCCCGACGCTGGGTCACACGTGCCCGGGGACCAAGATCGTGCCAGAGCCGGAGAAGCACCAGTTCACACTGCGGCTGGACTTTGGTGCGTCCGCCAAGTGATGTCGGCGGTCTGCGCTGAGACGAAGTGAGAGTCACCGCCGCCGCGGAGAAGGTAGTGAGGTGCACAGTGTACAGGCAGATGACAGCGGCCCTTCTGCTCATGCTCCTGATGGTAGCGCCGGGGCCCTGTGAGCTCGCTCGACTGACCTTCCGGGCGGACCTTGACGGCAGCCTGGATTGCCAGGTCGGCTCCGGGAAGGCCGAAGTGAAGGGCACTGCGTCCTTCGCTGCCGGTCGTCACGGTCAGGCCTTTGTGGCGGACGGCTCGTGCGTTCTGAGCTACCCGACGGTGGGCAATTTGGACAAGGCTCGCGGGACGGTGACGATGTGGGTCTGCCCGCAGTGGGACGGGAACGATGGGAAGAGCCACAGCTTCCTGTCGGATGACCTGGACTTCAACAAGCCTGCGGACAACAACCTGCACCTGTGGAAGTGGGTGCTCAACGATGCGCTCCGATTGGACCTGCGCACCGATCCGCCGAGGGATGCCGAGTTCCGGGTGACCGGATGGCGGGCGGGAGAGTGGCACCACCTCGCGGCTGCCTGGGACTGCAAAACCGGCACGCGGCTCTTCGCGGACGGGAAGCTCGTGGCTACCCTGGGCCTGCAATGGGAACCGAAGCAGGCGAACCGGTTCCTCGTCGGCGCGAACTGGAAGGGAGAGTCGCCGGCGCAGGCTCTCATACAAGAGGTGAGGGTCTACGATGCGCCGCTGGATGCCGGGCAGGTGGCGAGAGTGGCCGACGGCAAGGACCTGCCGATCCTGCGGCCCAAGAGTCTGAGGGTGCCTGGAAGCCTTGAGATTGGCAGGCCCTTCGCTGTCACACTGGAAGGCACTGCGGAGACCAGTACGCCGGACGCGCTGCCGGTGGTGGTGAGTCTCGACGGGCTGCCGCTGCCGAGTGTGACGGGGCCGACCGAGGTCGCGCTGCAGAAGGGCGCTGCGAAGTACGGGCCGATCTCCTTCGTGCTGCCCGCCTACTACCATATGATGCCGGGGCGTCATGAGCTCACGGCGGAGGTGGCGGGTGCGAGTGTCACGGAGGCTGCACCGTGGAAGGCCGAGGTGCAGGTCACGCGAGCGCCCGAGTCGGCGGGACCGGTCGAGTGGCGATTCGAGCGGGGTAAGGTGCTGCGCGGCAAAGAAGTGTACCTGGAGCCCGGAGAGGGCATGGCCTTCTGGTTCGACGGGGCAGTTCGCCCGTATGATGAGGCCGGTCAGCGGCTCTGTGAGGGGTTGGTGGCCTCGGGGCGCATTGCCGATGTGGTGCCGTGCCGGCTGGTGGACGAGGTCAACTGCACCGCGACCGACCACAGCTTCCGCGAGTGGGGTACGTCGCAGGTGGCCTCGCTGGCGGACGGACGCCGGTATCGCATCACCGGCACGCGCAAGAGCGCGGAGGAACAGGCGGCCAAAAGCGGAGGCAAGACGCGGGTAGTGCCCGGTTTCCAGTATCGGTTGGAGGGTCTGAAGAGGCCAGTGCCGCACCTGCTCGTGATCGACACCCTCAACGATCGCGAGCGGGTTCTGGAGACCGCCATTGATGTGGCGCCGGGCAGCGCCATCACGCCGCTGCTGGCCACCAGTGGCGCCGGCAGTCACGACCTGATCAACCTGAACGTGACCTACACCGGGCGCGAGTACCCCTCGGACGGCAAGCCCTACCAGCAGGTCACGCTGTTCTACCCGAAGAGCGACGCGGTGACGGCGACGATCACGGACTCCCGCCGCGAGCTTCAGCAGGACGAGATGACGGGTGCGGCAGTCGCCAGGATTGCGGTCTATGAGGTCACAGCGGACCTGGGGCGGATTGCGGCCGGTGTGGAGAAGGGCGAGCGTAGCGTCAGCCTGTTCTACCCCTGGTGCAGCCCGCTCTACAACGAGTTCGGGTTCAGCGCCGGAACGCAGGGGTCACGACGAGCGTCGCTGGATGCCCTCGCCGACTACCTGCGATTCATGGGCTTCAGCAGGCTTGAGTTCCACCCGTACAAGTTCAGTCGTGGCGCTGACTTCGCCTCTGAGATCTTCGCCGGGTCGACTGGCAGTGATGTGCTGGAGGACACGCTGCCGGTGATGGCGGCGAAGGGGATCGAGGTCGTACCGCGGATCGACTCGATGGTCTTCTACCTGTCGGATGACGCCGGCAAGAACCTGTATGCCGACCCGGAGGCCTATCAGCTCACCCGCAAAGGTGAGACGATGAAGTTCTTCGGCGTGGTGCCGGATCCGCTTCACCCGCAGGTTCAGCAGCTCCTGCAGGACATGCTCTGCGAGCTGGCCCGCAAGACGAAGGGCTGGAGCAATGTGCCAGCCGTGGGATTCCGGGCGAACGGCAAGTTCGGGAACCTCTATGTGGGAAGCAACCGCGCCCACCCGCCGGAGGAGTCCGGGTACAGCGAGTTCGACATACGGGAGTTCGAGAAGGACTGCGGGGCGAAGGTCGGTGGGGCCGCGGGCGACGCTCAGAGCAGGTACGACTACCTCCGGGCCAACTGCTGGGACCAGTGGATCGCCTGGCGATGCCGGCGGATTCACGATCACTGGGTTCGTCTGGCGCAGGCCGTGCAGGCCGTCGATCCGACCAAGAAGCTGATTGTCTTCACCAAGATCCCGGGCAACGATCCGGGTGAGAAGCGGGACTGGGACAAGGCGCCTGTCGATCTGCTCGACCTGCACCGATACCACGGTTACGACCCCGCACTGTACCTGGGGGACAAGGGCCTTGCGCTCTCGCGGGTGATGGGCATCGACGGGGATCGGTACTGGCCGCAGCCCTGGAACAAGCGCTTCTTCTTCGAGCCCGAGCTCAGCGGGTTCTTCCAGTCCGCAGAGCCCAGCGGAGTGGAGTTGTACTATATCTACTGGGAGCTGCCCGATCACCCGCTCGGGTTCCGCGTCGGACCTGGCTCACCGCAGGGACGTGCCTTCTATGAGCCGATGACCCATGCGCTGCGGTACCAGAATCCGGGGAGCTTCTGCTTCTACAACTGGTTCCGGGCGACCATGGGGCATGAGGTTGACCTGCGCGAGTTCTGCCGGGCCTTCCGTGGACTGCCGATGGTTGCGCCGACGCCCTTTGCGGGTCAGGTGAGACCGTCTGAAGCGGCCAGTGACCCGAGGCTGTGTGTGCGCATGTTCCGAGATCGCCTGAGCCTTGTGAACGACTGCGGGGAGGCAAGGGAAGTTACGCTGGTGCTGCCGCCCGGCTATGCGCTCGGTGGACTCGAAGACCTCGCGCTCGGAACGCGCTGTGAGATCGTGGAGCGCAACGGGCAGCGGGAAGTCCGGCTGGCGATTCGGCCCTGGGATACCCGGACGCTGGCGCCGGTGACGGCAAAGTAGTAGCGGGCCTCCAGCGGGATGGCGACAAGCAACAGGCTGCGCGAAGACGGGTGCCTTCGCGCAGCCTGCCGGTTCTGGAGGTGCGTCCAGTAGGATTGCCAGGTGCAGTCGATGGCAAGGGTAACTTGGTGACCTATTGCAGGCGCATTCCGTCGGCGGCGCCGAAGAAGGGCTTCGCACCGACGAGGTTGACGCCGATGCAGGTCGCGTCGGTTCCGGCGGGCGCCTGGAGTTCGATCCAGCCGGTGCAGCCGCCTGCTGGGACCTCGAAGTCGGCCACGTTGTCCTTCTCTGCCTCGACGCTCGCTGTCAGGCGCCGCTCCTGTCCGGCCAGGCTGACCACCAAGGTCTGCTGTCCCAGAGTCTCGCGATAGCCCCAGTGTACCTGGAGCTGCTTGCGTCCCGACGGGACGACAAAGGAGAGACGTGTGCCCGCGTAGACGTGGACCGGGTAGCAGGGCTTCTGTGCCCATTCGTTCTTCTTGCCGGTAGCGGGCTCCACAGGGATGGTCGGTCGCTGCTGAAGCTGCTCAAGCGGAGAGCGGTAGGTGTCGGGCGCTGCGAGCCGCTTGTCGACCTCCTGGTTTGCGGTGACGATGGCCTTCCAGTAATCCTCCGGGTAGCCGGAGAGGCTGTAGTACCCGGCGACCTCGTTCGCACTGCGCCACAGCGACATGGCCCCCGGCCAGACCCAGTAGCCATCGCCGTAGAGGGCGAAGTTGAACATCTGGGAGGAGAGGAAGTGCGGGTTGGCCGGCGGGTGCTTGAGGGTCCAGAGCGTTCCGCCATGGAGAACGTGGGCACCCCACTTTGCGTACAGGTCACGTTTTCTGTCCACGGCGGCAGCACTGTAGCCCGGAGTGTAGGTGCCCTCATCGAAGTCGAGGGCCGGCGTGCGGGGTGTGCCGAGACCCCGTGCCATGCCCCGGCAGAACCAGTTGTCGTCAATGCTCAGCAGCATCACTGCGAAGCACAGGTCGGGGTTTGCCTTCTGCACGCGCTCGCGGACCTCAGAGAGAAGCTTCTCCAGTTCGGCCTGCTGATAGGCGCAGTAGTCGTCGAGCAGGTTCTGCTTCTCGATCCAGTCGAAGCGTGCGTTGCCGTCCTCGGGAAGGCTTGGTGAGCGAAGGCCCCGGGACTCGAGGTAGCCCTCGAAGCAGCGATTGCAGACGCACTTCTCGCGGCTCGGGCCATAGGGCATGTAGATGGAGCCTGCCCGGCGCTGCTCCTCGGGTGACTTGAGGTTCGTCGCGTACCAGCCGCCGAAGTAGTAGGACTCGGGATCGAGCCCGACGCCGATCACGGCGGGGTACTTCTTCGAGAGCTTCGCAACCTCCAGTGCGCGGCGCAGGAAGGAGCGCTCCCAGTACTCGCGGGAGATCGGGCAGGGCTGAGGCCCACGGACGGACAGTCGAGTCAGAGCCCGTGTGTAGTCGCCCGCCGCGTCGCAGTCGGCCTGTGCGCACCCCCAACCGAGGTAGGGGATGAGCTTGATCCCGGCGTCCTGGGAAGCCTGGCAGAGCTTCTCGACCGCCGCGCTCCAGTTCGCGAGCCCCGTCTCGTCCTTGAAGGGGATACCCCAGGACCAGGTCGCCATGAGGGCGAGATTCATCCCGGCGAGGGTACAGTCGCGGAAGGAATGCAGGGCCAGCGGGGTGCTGAGATAGGTGCTCTTGCCCCTGGCGTCCAGCGCCCAGTAGGGGTTGTGGAAGGTGATGGCAAAGGGGTTCCAGCAGGCCGGTCCGGAGTTGACCAGGAGCGTGTAGTGGCCCTCGGTCGTCGTCCGGAGGCTGACCTGAGCGGTCTTGCCCGCCTCGACAATCCCCGTGCTCAGGACCTTGCCCTGGGGATCGAAGACCGCGTAGATCGAGCTTGTGAAGGGTGAGTCGCCGGCGGTCGCGGCGAGCTCGAAGCGAAGCTCCTCCTGATGCTCGAGCAGGAGGCGGAAGTGGTACTCGCCGCGGAGACGGAGGGTATCGCCCGAACCGCTTGCGGTCGCCGCAGCAGCTTTGACCAGACCGTCCTCAGGCATGGGCGCTGAGAAGCCAACACCGTAGGAGATGCCGCGGAGTCGCTGCTGGTCGATCCAGCGCAAGGAGGGTGCTGTCTCCGTGCTGAGGAGTTGGGGAATGGGCTTGGCCTTGGCGCCGGAGAGGGCGACCTCGGCGGCATCACAGAAGGTCAGCACATGGCCTGCCCGCCGGACGGCGACGAGAAGGCCGGCCCGGGTGTCATGATCCACCCGCAGCGGCCAACTGAGCGAAGCGCTCCGGCCCTCGAACAGGCGGACCTTGCGGACACCAAAGAGCGAGGTCGCCTCCCTGTCGCGACGATAGCCCTCGACGACTACCTCGGCCGGCTGGTCGGCGCCGGTAAGGGTGACGTGAAGGTGATTCACGCCGACCTTTGGCTGCCTCAGTGTGAGAGCGGCGAAGTCGATGCCGCTGGTAGGGCCGTACACGAGCCGGCCGAAACGCGACGGGTTGTGGAAGGCGCCGAAGGTCGTCGACCACGCCGAGGTCTCGGCCGGTTCCAGGCGTCGCGTGCGGCAGAAGTTGGCGAGAGACATCTGCGGGTCGGTCAGCCCGATCGCCTTGCGCGGAAGGCGCATCTCGACCGTCCAAGAGTCGCCGGCCAGATTCACCGCAGCCTGCCAGTCGCAGGTCCAGTCGCCGCCGTTGCCGAGTTCGTCGTGGCGATTGCCCGCGACGTCCACGGAGAAGTGGTAGTAGATGGCGCCGAGGGCATCCGGCATGAGGAAGAACTCGATGTGGTCGTTGGCGAAGAGAGACATCGAGTCCGGCGGCAGCTTGTCTGCCTTGAGCTTCGCCATTTCGGCCTCGGCGCAGCGGAAGGCCACGTAGAGGTAATCGCGGTCGATGCCCATCTTCGCCCAGGTATCATTCCTGGAGGCTTCGCCCGTCTGGAAATGCCAGAAGGGCCCGGACTGCTGCGCCGTTGACCAGCAGAGGTCGTCGAGGAGGCCGTCGAGTTTCGGGGCCTGCGAGAAGGTCGCGACGTGCAGCAGCGGCTTGTCGACGAGCAGGTTGACGTCTGACTGCTCTGCTGCGGCGAGGGACGACTGGACTCCGGCTAGCATCAAGAGCAGGGCTGCGACGGCGGCGATCCCTGCGACGTGCTCTCTCCTGTTGCTGGTCTGCATGGCATGACTCTCCCGTCCAGGATGGGTGCGGGCGAGGCCCCGCGAAGAGCTGCTCCCCAGGGACCTCGCCCGGGTCGTCGTGCGGTGCAAGGAGACCGTGAGCTAGGCTCTCAGGCCTTCCAGGAGGCCGACGGCGGAATCGACGATGGCCTCGCCGAAGCCCGGTTCGTAGGGGCTGGAGTTGGGCTCGTAAGCGCCCTCCTTGAAGGCCCGACGAGTCGGGATGTAGCCGACGCAGTCATTGGCCAGTTCGAGGATCATGGTCTGGGCGAAGGGCGACCGGCGCTTGATCTCCAGCCCAAGCTCGACAAAGAACTCGCCCGGCACGCCGACGAGGGCAAGGTCGCCGACTCGAAGGGCCTGGACGATCGAGGTGCGTGCGGTCGGTGGCTGCTGCTCGAAGCGCCTCACGCGGTTGCGGAAGGAACGCTCGCCCATGAGAACCGGCTTGCCTGCAGCGAGGCGCTCCTCGATGTCCTGGGCCTTCGCGAGGTCCTCCGGGCCGGCAGGCGGTCGAGGAGAGAGAGTCACCTCGGCAAGCGCACCGGCCAGCGGGACCTCGGCGACGAAGTCGGCCTCGTTCCAGGCCCAGAAGGCGTTGGCGGCCACGAGAGCACCGGCACGTTCGCAGTGCTGGTATCTGTCGTTCCTGGGGTTGGCATGGCCCAGGACGTCCCAGTTGTTGATGTCGCCGGAGGCGCCGTTGGACAAGGCAGCGACGAAGCCCTCGCCTCGGAGACGCTGGACCATTGAGGAGAAGAAGCCGTAGTAGTCCGCCGAGAAGGCCGTGAAGTCGTCGGGGATGCCAACATAGTGGAGGGCGTAGTTGCCCAGCAGGCCGAGGGTCTGGCCGGTGGTGCGACGCAGGACCATCACGCCGACCTCGGGGTCAGTCGGGCCGGCCGGCTCGACCACGTCGGGGTTGTTGACCCCCGGGTTGGTCTGCACGGTCCCGTCCTTCATGCGGTAGCGGCGGTTGAAGACGAGACGGTCCTCGGTTGCTCGAGCCCAGCCGATCTGGGCCTCTTCGCGAGCCTGCCAGGCGATGCGAACGCCGTCGGCGATGCGGCCCCAGAGCCACTCGGTGTAGGGGTCATCGCCGGTCAGCGGGCCGGTGTGGGTATGGGTGCAGGAGATGATGACCTGGTTGGGCTGCAGTCCGGTGGTCTCGGAGATGCGGGCCTTGGCCTGGTCGAGGTACTTGCGGTCGATGCCGATGATGTCACAGACCGCAACCGCGACAGCGTTGCCATCGTTCTCCAGGGCGAAACTGCGGACGTAAAGCGGGTCATGAACGGTGCTTGCGGTGCGCTCCTCGAAATAGCCCCTCATGTGGGTTCCGAGCGGGGGAGTGACGTCAAGGGAAGAGACGCCGGCCTTCAGCATGCGGTCACCTCGTACTGCTGTCGTTTGTGGCGGCTGCCGGGGGACACAGTCGTCGTCCGGATCAGGCGGCCACCACCCGGTGTGCAGGTTCGTCCTTCGGCCTCCCGACACCTTGCCCGGGGGACGGGCTTCGATGAAGGTGTGGGCGGCTCCAGGGGAGAAGGCCGTGCCAAATCTGCGAATGGGGTGCTTCGATGACTGAAACCGTTGCGTGCCTGCTGCTCGTAGCCTGCCTCGGTCTTTGTGCAAACGTCGCAGTTGCAGCTCCGGCAGTTGCGTCCCCTGCTGCCGACTACACCACCCGTCTGCTGTCCTGCGTTTCTGGAATCGCCGCCGACCTTCCGGCCATCACCGCGGTCGCCGACAAAGCCGCCGCCCGACTCGTGGCCGGCGGAACTCTCTGGCTCGCTGGTTCGCACCGTGGGTTCATCCAGGAGGCGTATGTGCGTGCCGGGGGCATGATGCGGGTGAAGACGCTGGCCGGTCACGTGGCTGAGCTCGCCCCTAAGGACGTGGTGCTGGTCGGAACGCTGTCTGCGGAGTCTTCGGCGGACCAGACGCTGTTGCGTGACGCCTCGAAGGCGGGTGCGCTGGTGATCCTGCTGGCTCCGCGCAACGTCGAGGGCACGCACCTGTACGTGTCCCCACATGCGGCGGAGCCTGGTGAGGAGGGTGTGCTGCCGGTGGCGTCGCCTGCGCTCGCCGCAGCTTTTTGGACGCTGACCGGGGAGCTCGTGGGCTCACTCACTCGGCTGGGGAAGATGCCGCCCATGTATGAGAGTGTCGTGGTGCCCGGCGGGCGTGAGCGGAACAAGTCGCACCTGACACTTGACTGGGAGCCCGGGACAGTGACGCCGCTGCGACCGGGGCTGCTCGGCCGCAGGTACCTCGAGCGTCTCGCCACCTGCATGCGCCGCCTGCGGAAGACGCAGATGGAGGGGTTTGCGGAAGCGGGACGTATGGCAGCGGAAGCCCTTGCGCAGGGGCACAAGGCGTGGTATGTGGGTGTCGGGCACATGCCCCCGTATGAAGTGGGGCAGAAGGGCGACACCGGCCTGCTGGCGCCGCTGGACAGCCCCAACACGAAGCCTGAGCCTGTTGCGGGGAAGATACAGGCAGGGGATGTGCTGCTGTATGTGGGCTACTATGAGCCTTTCGGTCCGTGGGTCGAGACAGCCCATGCGCAAGGCGCACGGATCGTTACCCTGGTATCGGGAACGCCCGAGCGCCCTGCGAAGGACATGGGTGCGGACCTGAACCTTGATGCCTGCTGGCCCTTCGGCGATGCCCTGGTGGACATCCGGGGCTACGACGTACGGATTCTGCCGCCGTCGGGGGTCATGCAGTCGGCCGCCTACTGGATGCTGCAGGCAGAGACGCGACGGTTCGTGCGGTAGGGCGGGAGGACCCAGGCGGTCTGGCTGTCAGCGTCGCGTGACGGTGAGGAAGGTGCCGGCGATGCCTGATTGCAGGTTGCCGTCGGGACCCAGCCGGCGGCGGTCGTAGACCACCAGCAAGGTACCAGGGGCGACCTCCGCCACTGTGTTGTAGCTGGTCGTCGCGCCGCGGTAGAAGCAGAAGTGGCCGGTCCAGGTCTTGCCCTCGTCGAGGCTGAAGGCCAGCCAGTTGTCCGGGCGCCCGTAGGTGACGGCCAGGACGCCGCTCTGCATGCGGCAGGCGTTCGGCCAGACACCACGATCCGCGACCGGTTCGGGCTTGCTCCAGGTCAGGCCGTCATCCTGGGAGCGACTGCAGTAGAGCGGGGTTGTGTACTTGGGCGGCTCGCCGCCGGTGCGCATGAAGCACAGGAGGTCGCCGCCGGGAAGCTGCAGCAAGTCGGCCTCGCAGAAGCTCTCGGCGCCGACGCTCGGGTCATAGGCGACCGTGGCGCGCAGGTTCCAGGTCCGCCCGCGGTCGGTGGAGCGCATGACCCAGGTGCGGTACTTGTACACCTTCCACTCGGGCTTGAAGGCCGGGCAGAGGACCGTGTCGGTCGTGAAGTAGCCGTACATGGCCATGAGCAGGGAGCCGTCGCGCAACTGCACCATGGCATGGTCAACGCCGGGACCGGGGTAGTACTTGCCGTCGTCGCCCGTGCCCCCGGTGCCAAGGGGGATGTTGAGACGTGCCGTCTCGCGCTGGAAGGTCTTGCCGCCGTCAGTGGAGCGCGAGAGTGGAACCTCGAAGACCCCGTCGCCGGCTTTGGTGGTGTTGAAGCCCGGCGCGATGATCTCGCCGTCCTCGAACTGAAAGGCGCTGGTCCCGAGACTGCTATCGCCCTTCGTCCAGGTCTTGCCGCCATCGTCGGAGCGGCGGTCTGCGACTGCGAGCTTGCCGTCGCGGAACTGGAAGAGACTGCGGTAGGTCGGTCCGGGGATGATGTCGACGGTGTCGCCGACCTTCACCTCAAGTCCCTCGATGGACGGCACCTCGGGCTTCGCCGGAAGGGCACCCTCGGGCTTCTCACTCTGGTAGCGGACCCACTCCCAGATTGCCGTACCCGTCGCAGGCGATGCCGCAGCGCCGAAGGAGCACTGGTTGCGCCCTGCGTTGGCGGGTGTGGTGTACCTGCCGGCGCCGTCGATCAGCAGGCGACCATCGACATAAGCACGCACGTCGCTGCCCTTGACCTCGAGCCGATAGGTGTGGAACCCGTCTGTGGTGTTGAAGGAGGCGGACAGACCGGAGTGGGGGAGGAGCAGGTGATCCGGGAAGAGCGTCAGGCCCTCCTCGTGGATGCCGTCGGCGGCCATCATGTTTACACCCCAGGGGGCGCTGCAGGAGACCACCTTCACGCGTGCTTCAAGCGCCGCACCCTTCGGGGGATCGGCCTCCCAGTTGAGCAGGTAGCAGCGACCGCTGCCGGCCTGCGTGGACTCATCGGCGATCAGCAGACCCTCGCCGGTCAGCTCCGACCGGGTGCCGTCGCCGATCCAAGAGGTCGCGTTGAGGTGCCAGTTCCCCTTCTCGTAGAACGTGCGCAGGGGCGTGTCGGCGAAGGTGGACTGGGTGATGAGGACGAGCACGGCGGCGGCAAGAGCGTGTGGAAGATTCATCATTCGGTTCCCTTCGACGGCTCGGGTCAGTGGTGGTTGCGGGTGAGGCGAAGGACGGCACGCACTGTGGTGTCGATCAGGATCCGTGACGCCGGGCCGCGTCGGCCTGGAGGAAGGCGGCGACGTCCCCGTGATGCTGCAACGCCACTCGCAAGCGGAGGAGACGCTTGTATATGCGGCCTCGCAGCAGACCCCAGGGCGAGTGTCCGAAGCGTTCCTCGCGCAGCTTCCAGATATACCGCTCCAACGTCATTGCCCACAGGTCGCGCTGCCAGCGCTGCACGTAGTCCTCGGGGATGGCTTCACGGTAGCCCGGCGAGCGCAGAAGTGTGCCGAGGCTGTTGGTGATGCGGATCATGGTCTCGGCGTCCCAGCCCTCACCGGCGGCGAAGCTGTCGGGCTTGACGCGCCAGGTTGCGCAGGGCAAGGGCACGTAGCCCGCGCCGAACTTGAGGGCGAGTGTGCGGAGCGCCACCGTGTCGCTCAGGTGCCCGACCTCCTTACGGAAGCCGCCGAGGTCGAGCAGTGCCTGGCGCCGGTAGATCGTCGCATGCGTGAGAGAGTACCAGGTCGGCGTGGTCTGGAGGAAGTCTTGCAGGAAGCGGGCCGGAGGAGCGTAAAGTGGCTCCTGCCAGCGCCTCACCTCGCGCGACTCCAGTACCTTCGATTCGTCACCATCGGCGACGAGTTGCACCTGGCCGAAGAGTATCCCTGCTTCCGGGTGTTCGCCTGCAAGGGCCATAGTGGCTGCGAGGAAACCAGGCAGTACGTAGTCGTCGGCAGCGCCCAAGTACAGCCAATCACCCCGGGCCTCGGTCTGCACCCGGTCGAGTGAGGCAACGGCGCCCTGATTGCGCTCGTGGCGGACCAGACGCAGACGGGAATCTTGCCGGGCATAGGACTCGATGATCTCGACGCTGTTGTCGGTCGAGGCGTCGTCGACGATGATGAACTCGTCAGGCGGACGCGACTGTGACAGTATGGCCTCGATGGCCTGCGGCAGGTAGTGGCTGTGGTTGTAGTTCGGGAACCCGGCTGTGAGAGTTGGCTCTGGCATAGAGACCTTTCGTAACGCACCAAGCTCCGGGCAGAGGCGTGCAGCAGCCCGGAAGGAACGCCTCGCAGACTGCGGATCAGGACCTACTCGGTCACGCCCCACTTGCCCGCGAGGTACTTCTGTACGGCCTCCGTCTCATCGAAGCGCAAGGCTCGACCGAAGACGAGGACCTCACCTACATCGCCGCCGAGGGCCTGCCCCTGAGCCGCCGAAGCGCCCAGGACTGTGATCGTGCCAAGCGCTGCGCCGTTGCGCTTCTGGATTGTGAAGAGGCGAGGCGGCCAGGTGCTGGGCTTCTCGCCGCCGGGGACACCGATCATCCAGTTCGGCGCCACCCATTCTTGCCCGACGCCGGTGAAGCTGGCAAGGATGCGCTGCCACGTCGGGCCAAGGGCCTCCTGCGCCTGTGAGACCACGAACACCGTGACAGCCCCCGGCTCGCGCTTGAGGTCAGCGACGCGCAGGCTGCCCGTACCGTTGCCACGCAGGACAGGTAAGCCGTTCATCCCCCGGGCAACCCACTTCACTGCGCCGTCCGGAAGCGCCGGCAGTGCGACGTGCTTGTTGGGTGACTTGTCACGCCAGGCGAGGACGGTGCCGTCGGCGCTGAGGTCGAGGCTTGTCTTGTCGGCTGCATCGAGCCACAGCGCCAGCCCGTCGGTGATCATCGTCTGAGCCGTGATGGGTCCGCGGGGCGCGTAGGCGAGATCATGGGTCGGTGCCGGAGGTGCCTCGGGGTCGCTCCAGTCGGCGCCGGCGACCCAGCGTGGACCGCCGAACTCGTAGGCTCCGAGGTCTGGCGCCTTGCCCTTGTAGCCGTCGGTGATGCCCTCAATCACAACCCCGGCGTCGATGGCGACTGAACCCTGCGTCGGGTAGCCATCCTTGTCGACTGCCCCCGGCGCGTTGTGGGACAGCTCGGGCCCCAGTTCTCCCTGCACGAACTCGTTGGGGTTCTTGGGGTTCATGGCCTCGTTGACGAGGTTGTTGACGATGCGCGTACCCTTCATGGTCGGGACGTAGGCGGCATAGCAGAAGGTCCCGAAGGCGTTTGCGGTCTGGGTGAGAGTGTTGTTATAGATCAGGTGATGGAGAGCGTCGCTGTTGATGTGGAAGGCGTTGCCCCCGCAGGCCCAGACCACGTTGTGATGCACGACGAAGTTGCTGCTAAAGTTGTCGAGGTAGATGCCGTTGCAGCGCGGGTTGTCGTGAACCCAGTTGTAGGCGATGACGCCGCCCTCGCCGTCGGTGCCCCAGCAGTAGATTGCTCCGGCGTCGTTGTTGAGCATGTTGCCGTCGTACAGGTCGTTGTACTGGAGGCTGATGCGCTTGCTGCCGCCGTGCTGGACGGTATCGCGACCGGCGCGGAAGAGGGTGCAGTGCTCGACTCGCGCTCCGACCGATCGGCCCAGGTCAAGTCCGCCACGACCACTGCCCAGGTAGTTGGCGTCGTGTACCACGCAGTTGAGGAGCGCGTTGTCCTCGCCGGAGAGCGACAGGGCCGTGGTGGCGCCGTAGGCGATGAGGCAGTTGCGCAAGGTGTTGCGCTTGCCCGTGATGGCGTTTGGCGTCGACGGCATCTTGCCGCCCGGGTACTCGCGGATATGCTCGACATAGCGCAGGCGGCAGTCCTCGAGCGTGCAGTCCTGGGAATCGCGCATGCTCACCGCTGCACCGAGGATGTCCGCGCCCTTGACCTCGATGAAGGAGAGCTTGCCAAGGTCAACGGCCAGTTCCCGCTGCTTGACCTCGACGACATGGTTCGCGGGGGAGCTACCGTCGGGTGTCCATAGGTAGACGGTTCCGGTCTTCTCGTCGAGGAACCACTCACCCGGACTGTCGAGACCGGCCAGCGCGCCGACGAGAAGGTAGGGATTGCCCGCACGGGGCTTGTACGGGTCCTCCTTGTGGTACTGGTCCTTCTTCTGGGCCTCGGTGGTGACATCGAAGCGGAAGGACTTGCCGGGCTGGTAGTCGACGACGCGACGGGTCATGTTGACCCATTCGCTGCCCGGCCAGAAGATGACAACCGCACCGTTCCAGTCGCCCGCGGGAAGGTTGGAATCAGCGAGGACCTCATAGCCGGTACCCTCACCGGCCCGGGCACGCTGCATGGCCATCAGGTCGTTCAGCGGCGAGTTCGGCCACCGGGCCTCCTGCATCATCTTCCCGTCGACGAAGAGCTGGAGGAACCTGAGGTTCGTCTGCAGCTTGTAGACGCTGCCCTGATGCTGCTGCCAGGTCCCAGTGAGTGCATCGGCACCGCTCAGCACGACCTTCTCGCCCGGTAGCGATAGGAAGCGAAGGGGCTTGTCGGCGGCGCCCGAGACCCTCGGCCGCAGCGTCTCGCGGTAGGTGCCTGCGCTCAGCCAGACCGTGTCTCCAGGGCCGGCGACGGCACAGGCTTTCGCGAGCGTCTGCCAGGGCAGGGCCCTGGTACCCGGGTTCTCGTCCTTGCCCTGTGGGGAGACGTAGTACTCGGCAGCGAAGGCTGTCGTCACGAGCAGGGCAGAAGCTAACACCAGTAGCGTCTTGTGCATCAGGCACCCCAAAGCAGAGGTCTGGGATTCAGGCCTCAGTGATGTGGGCTGAGTGGCTGCGGCGCCGTCCTGCGTCCTATCCGGCTGCGGCTGCGGCGAGCTTCGCGCCAAGAGCCTTCAGCAGGGCTTTGGCGGCTTCGTCGGGCGCACCCTTGACCGAGACGGAGTCGGCCACCTTCTTCAACTTGAAGCTCTTGGCAACGGACTCGACGCTGTCGATTGCCCGACCGCCGCCGCCGTGGGTGACGAAGGCGCCGAAGGGCTTGTCCGTGACCTCGCCCTGGGTGGGGTAGAAGGACCGGTCCAGGAAGTCCTTGAGGCCGCCGCCCATGTAACTGAAGGCATCATAGGAGCCCAGGGCAACCGCGCCGCAGGCCCTCAGGTCGTCCGGTCCGGCTTCCGAACCGGGCTTCACAACGACCTCAGCCCCGGCCTCCTTGGCGCCGGCGGCAACGGCTTCGGCAGCAGCTTTCGTGTGGCCTGTGAGGCTGCAGTAGACAACGAGCACCTTTGCCATGTCAGTACCCCTTCCGTTCTCCAGGGGCTCAAGACTGAAGAGTCCCCCGAACTCGTAAGTCGGCTGGTTGTGCAGAGCTGACTTCGCCCTTGAGCCCGGCCCTCCTCCTTGGTGTTGGGGAATCTGTTGCTCCCGGGCACGTCATGGCCGGCCCCGAAGGCGCTTCAGGGCCTGTGAACATTGTGGCGGGGCAGCAGGAACCCGGGAGTGGAGTCCGAAGTCGTTGATACGAGGCCGTTGAGACAGACGCAGGAGGTGGCAGTAATGAGGATAGGACGCGTGGTGATAGCCGTTGTCGCGATGCTGGCGTGCCTGGCTCCCTGTGTGTGGCCTGAGGATGGTCTGCAGGTGGCGCAGTTGGGTCAGGCGCCGAGAGTGACGCCGGGAATCAGGCCGCTTCGGATCTTGAGGCCACGGTTCCCGCTTCTCAGCCTTCCGGACCTAACGGTCCAGGTCACCGGACCCTACGAGGCCGTCGCGGGCACGGACATCAACCTGACGGTAACCGTACGCAACGAAGGAACTGCGGTGGCGCTGGGGACCAACACGGCTGCGCCGGGGCACAACTACTTCATCGACCTGGTTCTCTCCTCGAACAGTATCATCCCGGTGCGTGTTGCTGTCTGGCCCGGCTACGCCGGCAAGACGAGGGACGATTTCGTCGAGGATATGCTGCTGCAAGGGGGACGTGACACCATACCCGGCGATATCGCCCCCAATGCGCAGCGGACGTACTCGCACCCGGTCTACATCCCCAGGAACACGCCGCCGGGCCTCTACTGGATCGGGGCAGTGGTTGACCCATCACGAGCTGTGTGGGAGTTGCGGGAGTTCAACAACACCTTCTGCTATCCGGTCATGATCGCGCCGCCTAGTGCGCCTGGAGTGGACACCGGTCCCGGGGTATGGGTGATGCCGTACGCGGTGGGAGGAACGCCCTTGTACCGCATCAAGCCCACCGGCCTCACCGACTATACCGACGGCAGCGGGCTTTCCATGGTGAACGCGCCCTTCGGGGCATACCTGGGTCTGCGCCACGGCTACCACTCCTCGCTTCCCACTCCGGCGCTCACCCATTACCGCTGGCTCTATCAGCGAGTGGGGGAGACGGAGTGGCACGAGTTCAACCAGCCCGTCGGGGTGCACTACGAGAGGGATGAAGGCGGGCATGTGACCTTCCCCGTCTACATGCTCGGGCCGAAGGGCGTGGCAGGGAAGCTGCTGTACGAGTTCCGTCCTCACAACCCGCCAGCCGAGGCCGGTGCGGTCACGAAGTGGCCGACCAGTGACTGGTTCGGGGACATCTACAGCGGGTACCTCAACTCGCCGGAGCTGATCGACGGCACCTACCGCATCAAGCTGGAGCTGTTCAACGCCACGGGTAACCAGGTGATGCCGGGTGCGTCCACCTTCCGTTTCATCGTGCCCACCGGGGTCGCCGCTAACGGAGACACACTGACCCGCAACGCGTTAGGACCGGAGATCAATGGCGGCGGGTACGTCTTCGCCCTGCAAGTCGATAACCACCTGTGCAGCGCGGTCATCGACAATCCGCAGATTGGCGATATGAACGTCGCCGACCCCTGGGGGTTCCTGCACTATACGAACCGTGCGACCGACCAGATCAGCATCAACTACCATGCTACTCACCCGCGGAACTACGCGGTGCTGGGCTTCAGTATCGTCCGAGCCTCAACCACCGTCGATTCCGCGAACGGTGAGGTCTTTGCCACCGCGCTGGGCTCCTACGAGGGCGACGGCAACGGGAACTTCGGCCACGACTTTCTCATCAACCAGTTGATACCACCGGAGTGTCCCGGGTGGGCGGCCTTTGCCGAGGTGCTGCACGTCTACGCCAAGGCAACGACCGGCTGGGGTAACCGCATCGCGAGCTATGATGCCGGCGCGGTGCGCGCCTTTGCCATCGCCCCCGAGGCGGCAGGGATGGCGCAGGTTCTGCCCACGCCTTCTGCGCCGCCTTTCACACCGGTGCCTCCGGAGAAGTTCCAGGGGCCGGTGCCTCCGGAGTTCGATGCGCTTGGCATCCCCATCCCGGTGCCCGTTGCACCTGAGCACCTGAAACTGATGGCGGTTCCGAGTGGCGTAACGACGCCGACTGTGCGGCCGCCGGCTGCGCTGACTGTGCCTCGCAACATGTGAGAAGCGCCGAGGGGCCGGTCTCCCCGGCCCCTCGGCGGCAGAGGGTATAGCTTTGGCCTGGCGCAGGCTGCCTATCAATGGTCTGCGCCAGGTAGCGTCAAGCGCCAGACGTCATTCATCAGCGGCCAGGAATTGCCCGCCACGACCCAGAGGCTGCCGTTGAAGACGTAGACGGTGGACTCGTGACGGGGGGTGAACTCCGGCGCGGGAGCGAACTGCTGCCACGTCTTGCCGTCCTCCGTGAACCACACGTCCCCGAGGTTCTGCGCGTTCTTGTTGTCGTAGCCGCCGATGAACCAGAGCTTCCCCGCGTACTCCCGGGCAATGAACCACATGCGCGGCGACCAGGGTGCGTGCTCCAGAACGCGTTCCCACTTGACGCCGTCGGCGGAGCACCAGACGTCGTTGGAGGTGGTCATGTCGGGATAGCCCTTCTCGGGCGGGTCCAGTCTGCCGGGGATCTTGCCGCCCAGGAGCCAGAGCTTGCCGCGGTAGACGGCGACGGCTGAGCCATAGCGATTGCCGAAGGGTGCGGACTCGAGGGTGCGCGTCCAGTTGACGCCGTCCGTCGAGTTCCATACATCGTCGCCGCTCCCGAGGTGCCACATCTTCCCGTCATGGACAACGATCTCGCCGTAGCCGCGAACGCCGAAGGGCGTCTTCTCCAGTACTCGCGTCCAGTTCAGGCCGTCGGTGGAGCTCCAGACGCTGCCCTTGATGGCCCAGACCTTGCCCTGGTAGACGACCATCTCGGAGTAGCCGTCATAGGGTGTCTCGTCGGCGACCTTCGTCCAGGTGACTCCGTCGGCCGAGTTCCACAGATCGCGGCTCAGTACGTTGCCCTGGTGGTAGCCATTGCTGAGCCACATCTTGCCGTCGAGCACGAAGTCCTCAGCCGTGTCGCGCGTGCTGAAGGCGGCCTCCTTGCTGATGCACTCCCATTTTGCCGTCATCTGCGTCCCTCCGGATTGTGTAAGGTCCTGGGCGACCGTGGCTGTGAACATCCAGCGTCGCTCCCAGAACCGCTGTAGCTTGACGACGAGCTTGTTCTCGCCCTGTTTCAGTGCTATCGGGACAAGGAACTCCTCGCGCAGACCCTTCTCGTTGGGCACGAAGCCAAGAAGTTCGCCATTGAGCCAGAGCGTCGCCTGGCTGGTGGAGCCGAAGCGCAGGGTGGCTCCGGGGCTTGCGGGGCCCTGGAGAGTCGTGACGGCGTAGACGACATCGCCGGTCTCGGCTTCGCGGTTGCTGCCCAGATCGATCACCGGCAGCCCTGCCGTCGGCGAGTAGTCCTTGTCGCAGTTCGCCTGTAGCTTCGTCCAGTCGGCGAGCGGCAGGTCCTTGAGGCGCTCTTCGAGCGGCGTCGTCACGGTACGCCACCACTCCGGATTCGGGATGCGCGGACTGACCTGCCAGTCGCGAAGGAGAGTGCGCTCGGGAAGGGCCCTTGCGGGTGTGTCCGGTGGGATCGCCTCCACGATCAGCGCCGCTACGCCCCAGCCTGTTGGGCCGCCGAAGGTGAGGTCGAGATGACCGTCCTGGCTGGTGGCCTCGAACTCCCGAGCCAGGAGGGCGCTCTTGTCCAGGGCCTCGTCGAGGAGCATGACCTTTCCGTTGCACTGCACCATTCCGGACACGCGGAAGTTGTAGTTGGTCCAGGAGGGATTCACGTTGACGATGCGGACCCGGTAGCGCCCGGCGGGAACATCAAGGCGGAAGCTGCGCGAGGTGCCGGAGGCGAGGCTGAACTGCAAGGGCTGCGGCACAGGCTGCTTGTAGGGCCAGAAGGGGAGACGCTGGGCTTTGGGCTCGGGCCCGACGAGGTCCTTGCCGTACTTCTGGGCGGAGTCATAGTAGGTCTCGTCCGGCAGGGGTTCGCTGTCATCGGTCACCGGGAGCCAGCCGAAGCCACGCTCGGCGGTGTAGGCCATGTCGGCCTTCACGGACTTCCAGCCCGCGAAGTCCTGAGGCGCACCAAAGGCCAAAGCGACCAGAGGCTTGTCGGCGGTGACGGCAGAATTCAAGCCGGCGAGGTAGTCCGCATCGCTCTGCTGGGCCACGGACTGAAGCAGGTCGCGGGCTGACTGGGGCGTCTGCGGAGTCTGCGCTGCAGAGTCAACGCGGGTGCGAAGCGGGTCGTTGGCAGGCTTCGTCGCGACGGCTATCTGCGCCCGGGCAAGCAAGGCCTGAGCCTGCAGAGCATCGTTGCGCTGCTGTTGCGCCTCGCGGCTTCCGATCGTCAGGATACCGTATATGTGCACCGACGGGATGGTGACGGTCGCCTTGCCGTCGGTCACCTGCATCTCGAGCGGCAGCGAGTCCTTGCCCGGAAGGAGCCAGGTTGCCTCGCCGGCGTCTACGCCCTGCGGTACCGTGAGCGTTACCGGCAGAGGCTGCGTGTCCGTAGCGGTGCCGGTCTCGAAGTTCACGTTGTAGTTCACGAAATGGGCGCTGAGGGTGCGCGAGGTCCCGGCTTCACCCGCGCCATGAGTCCAGGTCTTGACCCACAGGAGTGAAGGCAGATCGCCCTGGAGGATAGGGCTCTGGACGGCCTCTCGCAGCGCCTGAAGGGTCTCGGCCGTCTGCGCTCTTGAGGCGTCGCCCTCTGAAGCCCGTGGCGGCAGGAAGGTCTTGCCCGGCCGGATCTCCAGAACACGGCCAGCCTTCTTCCAGGCCTCCAGGGGAGACGTCTCGCGTGGCAGGTTGTCCTCGTCTCGGGTTCCGCAATCGCCGGCGACGGCGAGCGTTCCGCCCTGCTTCAGGTAGTCGGTGAGAAGCACGATCTGGGCATCCGTCATGCACTCGACTGCGGGCACGATCAGGACGCGGTACTGCTTGAGCTCGTCCAGCCCCCAGTGATCGGCGTGGATCTCCGGGTGGTTCATGATGACGACGTCGTACTGGACATGCCCCTCCTGACAGGCTCGTGCAATCCCCTCGAAGGCACACAGGGGCCTGGAGACCGAGTACATATAGTCATGGTACATGAGGCTCGGGATGGAGTAGATCAGGCCGACATCGGACAGCGGCTGGGAGTTCTGAGGCTGGTAGAGCCCACGGTTCTCGTGCCGGAAGCGGTAGTAGTCGGTCATGATCTGCTGCAGGGCCGACTCTTTGCTGAGGCTGTCCTGATAGGGGAATAGCACCCCGCCTCCGGCACAGCACTCGGCGATCTCGTGCTCCACGATATCCGGCGTGAGCTTGTGGAAGCGGAGCATGGACATGAAGGGCTTGGTGCCGCGCGTCATGGCCCGGCCCATCACATACCGCAGGGCGCCGTCGGCGTTGTTCCAGTGATACCGAAACATGTCGTAGGCTGACACGCCCTGGGTCTCGAACCAGACGGTGTCGACGAAGTCGGCCAGCGCGACCTGGTAGGGCGTCGCCCCGATGGCCGATCCTCCCTGGTTGCCGTGGACGTCGAAGTCGCGGCCCTGACGGGCGGCTGCGAGCTTGCAGTCGTTGTAGTAGGTGATCCAGTTGGATAGCTGCGAGAGGTAGAGGAACTTCTGGTACTGGTTCATGACCGGCGGGGCGCAGAGCTTCTCGATGACCTGGGCCTGTGCGGGGTCGAAGGTCCACTTGCCGAAGGGCGGAAGCTGCTTGAGGGTGTCCATCTGTGTCGCTTGCACATAGTCGCGGATGCTCTTGTACTGGCTGCGGAACTCCGGCAGGCGGTTAGTGCGAGTGAGGTAGTCGAAGAACCTGCGGTTGCAGAAGTCGCAGTAGCGGCCATGGCCTCCGGCGCCGATGCGGGAAGTGGGTCCGCCGATGTTGTCCTGGCTGGTGGCGTGCCCGAGAGCAGCCGCGCTGAGGAGGTCGTAGTCGATAACCGCCGACCAGCGGGGCGCGTTGTTGCACACGATGTAGGCATCCCAGCCGATGCTGTCCTTCCACCACTGCTGGCTGTTGTTGTACTCGGGGCTGAGAACGCGGTCGCCCTTGAAGTCCTGGGCGAAGCCGTTGTCCCAAAACAGCCTCCTCGCGCCGTCGAGGACGAAGTGGATGGTCTCCTGGTACTCGTTGTGACCGTAGACCTCATACCAGATGCCACGGTGGGTCAGCCACTCGTTGCTCGTGAAGTCGCCGGAGCGGTCGAGGACATCAAGCAGCAGCCAGTTGTCGGCGGTCCAGCCCTGAAGACGCTCCGGGCCACCACGTCCGCCGCCCCAGCCGGCATTGATGACGTAGGGCCACCAGGGCACGGGCTGCGTCTGGAAGTTGCGCACCTGGGTAAGGTCGGGCAGCACGGGCTGAGCCGGCTGTGTCTCACGGGGTAAAGAGGCGGCGTGAGTAAGGGCGCTGCAGGACAGCAACAGGGCAACCAGGGAAAGCGTGGGCCGCAGCATCAGGAAGGCCTCCGGGCGCAGGAGTGGGACTGCCAGTCGCGTGTTGCTCGTGGCTGCGTCTGTCTTCTGGGTGGCAGGAGGGAGGTTGGTCGTCGGTGCCGCCGGCTCCTTCCTCGCGGAGGGTGCCGGTGACCTCGTTGGAGGAATTCGCGGATCGGCTGCGAAAGGGAAGGCATCCCTAAGACTGTAGGAGACATCATGACAGAGCCGACCTCTCGCGAACTCGTACACCGGGCCTGGAAGCTGGGCCTGGCGCTACCAAGCTTCAACGTACCGCACTTGCCCATGATGGAGCCGATCATCAAGGCGCTGCGTGATACTGGGACCATGGGACAGGTGGCAGTGGCAAGGGTGGAGTGGAAGCGCTTCGCCGCCGGTGGACCGACGCCGATCTTCGAGGAGTACCAGCGCTTCAAGGATGAGCGCTTCGTGCGTCTGCACCTGGACCATATCCCGGTGGTTGATGAGGACCAGCAGCGTGTGGACTACGTCCCGCTCTTCACCGAGGCCTTGGGACTGGGGTATGACTCGGTGATGGTGGACGGTTCGCGGCTGCCGCTCGAGGAGAACATCGCGGCGACGCATCAGGTAGTGGAGATGGCCCAGGAGACGGGTGCTGCAGTGGAGGCTGAACTGGGCGCTGTGCTGGGACATGAGGCCGGCCCGCTGCCGCCCTACGAGGAGCTGTACGAGTCCGGTCGCGGGTTCACCGATCCAGGCGAGGCCCGACGCTTCGTGCAGGAGACAGGCGTCGACTGGCTGTCTGTCGCCGTGGGGAACATCCACGGGGCGGTTAGTGAGGCTGCGAGGAGCGAGAAGAAGGTTGAGGCGCGGCTGAACCTAGAGCACCTGGCGAAACTGCGCGAGGCAGCGGGGGTTCCGCTGGTTTTGCATGGCGGCAGTGGGATCAAGCAGGAGTTCGTGCGCGCCGGATTCCGCGAGGGGATTGCGAAGATCAACGTCGGCACGAATGTGCGTCAGGCCTACGAGGCGGCGCTGGTGAAGTCCGTGGAGGCCGGTCGGCAGGCCGTCTATGACGAAGTCGTGCGCCTGCTGGTGGAGGAGTACCAGTTGGCCGGATCGGCGGAGCGGCTGCGAGAGGGATAGCGGAGTCCGCAAGCTGGAATGGAGACGGCCCCGAGACCGAGATTGGTCCCGGGGCCGTTGTGTGTCCGGTGGAAGGGAGACGCTACCAGTTGAAGACGGGTACGTCGCGCCAGTTCCCGTCGGTCATCGCGGATTCATGGGCGATGATTCCGGGGACCGTGAAGTCCATGGACCGCATGACGTCGATCGGGGGGTGTGTGCCCTTCTCGATGGCTTCGAGGAAGTCTCGGATCATGTAGTACTCCGAGGTGCCGTGGCCGCCCTGCTTGGCCTCCTCAGGGGCTTCAGGGTCGACGATCTCGCAGGTGATGACCTCCGCCTTGCGCTGCCCCTTTTCGTCGTCGGGGGTCTCGCCCTCAATCCAGAGGTAGCCTTCGGTGTTGCTGCCCGAGCGACCGTTTTCCACGTAACCCTTCGTGCCATAGAGGGAGTAGTAGACGGTGTGCGGGTAGCGCGGAGCCACCTGGCTGCGGGCGATCTTGAGGAGCGCGCCCTTCTGCGTGCGGAAGAGCCCGACTTCCATGTCGAGGAAGCCGAGGTGGTCGCTCTGCTCGGGGCGCTTGTGGAAGCCTGCCTGGCTGCCGGAGGCTGCCACAATGCGGTCGTCCATCAGCGTGAGTAGTGGCCCGAGACAGTGAGCGCAGTACCAGATCGGCGGACGTTCGTGGCGCCAGAAGTACTCGCCGGTCTTTGCGTCGATCAGCAGGTTCTCGATCTCGTGGATGTACTCGGCCTCGGCGTAGTAGATGGGTCCGAGCTTGCCCTGCTGGACGATCTTCTGCCACTGGCGGACATAGTGGAAGTAGCTGTAGTTCTCGGCCATCATGTAGGAGCGCCCGGTCTGCTTGACGGCCTGGACGATCGCTTCGCAGTCCTCGACGGTGTAGGCGGCGGTCTGCTCGCACATCACATGCTTGCCGGACTGCAGCGCCTTGATCGTCTGCTCGGCATGGAAGCGAATGGGTGTGGCGATCATGACGATGTCCATCGGCGCAGAGAGGAACTGGTCGTAGTCGGTGTAGAGCGCCGAATCGGGCAGAGAGAAGGCCTTGCCCAGGTCGGACAGCGTGTCGGTGCTCAAGTCACAGAGGGCGGTGACGTTGAGCTGCGGATGGGCCGCAAAGAGGGAGACGAACCCGCGTCCGCGTCTCAGACCGGCGATGCCGATGTTCAGCTTTTGCATACTTGCTCTGTTTCCCTTCGTGTCGGTGTGCGAAGGCCTTGCCACCAGTTTCAGTTCAGGCGGCGATGCTGACTTCTCCCTCGGGGCGTGCGAACCTCCCTGGGCACTGTGGCATCTGCGTGCACGCGGGGATCACACTGAGAGTACCGCCCTCGGGGGCGGTACTCTGCGCACGCACTTTGCGGTGGCCCAAGGGAGAGTGTGCCGGCCTTTGCTACTACAGAAGGGCGCGATATTCCGTTGTCCCTAGGGGACGTGGGGGATTGGTATTGATGTTTGTGCGACGCTCGACCACATGATGGGCGTAACTGTATACAGCTACGAGTCATTTTAGGTACTTATGAGTTGACTGTTGCCGAGACGTCTGTATACTGACCATACGTGAACTCAACGGAAGTGGAGCAGTCGGTGATGGCAACGGCACCTTGGTTGCGGGCAAGGTAGTAGTTGAGGGGCAGCGGAGGCCTGGGTTGAGTTGCGGAGCGGACCCGCCCGTGTGTGCAGTGCGACACTTCGCCGCGGTTCTAGATCGTCCTAACCCACTCGCGCGAGCAGACGCGGACGGCTCCGGACCTCGGAGACACGTCCGCGTTGTTGTTTTGTGGGGAAGGCCTGAGGGGCACCTCCCAGAAACGGACGCGGAGTTGCCAGATGGTGAGGGGCTGGAGTAGGTCGCCCTTGAGAAGCACTGGGGAGAACAGAAGGGGCGTCGAGAAGCGGCAACTTCCCGACGCCCGGGGGCAAACAGACAACTTGGCTACGGCCTGTTCGCATCCCCCATATTAACCTCCTGTTCAAACCCCTGTCAACTTGTCGTCGGGGTCTTCGAGACCCCCTGACCTGACCGGTGGCATTCGTGACTGAGGTGCCGCATGCACCAGGCACACAGCCGGTAGCCGTACCTTCTCGAGGACGCAAGGGCAGGGCGGATGGCACGCGGCCACGCCCGTCCACTCGTCGTAGGGGGCATTGTGACCCCCAAAAACGGTTCAGGAGGCAGGGGAAATGCTGAGAGCACTTACCGGGTTGTGGAAGGACGAAGACGGGCCGACTACTGTGGAGTACGCGCTACTGCTGGTCCTGGTATCGATTGTGGCAATCGCTGCGTGGAGCCGGCTGGGCAGCAACGTGACGGTTGCCGCCAACAGGGCGGCAGACAACATCGCGGTCCCTAGCACCTAGTCGGTCACCAGCCGCTTCCGGCGGCTGCGGGCGCTGCGGATCCTCACCCCGGCGATGGTCCGCAGCGCCCCCTCCGCCGGCATCACTCACCGGGAGTGATCGCATGGAGCCCATGCACGACGACCCAGTTCTGACGGTCGTAACTTCCGCAATCATATATATGATGGCGATCATCGCCACCGTTACCGACGTCCGAGACGGCAAGGTCTACAACTGGCTGACGGCTCCTGGCGCGGTTCTGGGGCTGGTGCTGAACACATACTTCCTGGGGCTCGACGGCACTCGGTCGAGCCTGATCGGCCTCGGCATCGGAGTGGCGGTGTGGTTTGTGATGCCGATCCTGGGCAAGCCGCTGGGCGGCGGCGATGTGAAGCTCCTGGCCGCCATTGGCGCCTTGCGTGGACCGCAGTTCCTCCTCTATACGATGATTCTCGCCTTCCTGTGGGCAGGGCTGATGGGCATCGTGCTGGCCTGCCGACAGAGGCGGCTTCTTGCCTGTGCTCGCAGGGCGGGGTCGTGGTTGCTGCTGCCACCGGCCCTGCGCACGGACCCGGACACCGGTGGTCTTGAGACAGCGGCCACAGGGGTGCGCGTGCCTTTTGCTGCGGCTACGGGTCTGGGAGCCCTTACGGCCGCTCTAGTCCTTCGGGGGTCGCCGCTCTTCTGAAAGGAGGGGCGTTACCATGACGGTTCCGGCACGCTATGGAAGGCTGCACGGAGGCGCGGTCACGGTGGAGATGGCCATCGTCGCTCCGCTGCTGGTCTTGCTGGTCTTCTCGATCCTGGAGGTTGGTCTGATCATTAAGGACGCGCTGACGATCAACCAGGCTGCTCGAGAGGGTGTCAGGGCCGCCGCTGTGGGGGCTTCGATCGAGACCATCGAGACTCGTGTTCGCGGCAGCGCTCCGTCGCTCAACCCTGCCGCGATCAGGTGCGACAAATCCTACCGTACGCTCAGCAAGTCGACGGGAGCATGGAGCGGCTGGACAGAGCTCACAAACATCGGCAGCGGCGCCGACCTGCGGAATATCGCTCCGGTGGATGCGCAAGTGATGATCACCGTTACGTATCCGCACCAGCTCGTGGCGGGGCAGCTCTTTTCCGGACTGTCAGACAAGGGCACACCCGGCACGATGACACTGGGTGCCAGCCTCATCATGCGCCGGGAGTAGGCAAAGAGGGGTAGGGCCATGAGAGCGCGATACCGGACGACACGTGTATGCAGGGGTGCTGCGCTGGTGATGCTGCTTGGGGCACTCGGGGCCTTGCTGGGGATGGCGGCTCTGTCGATCGACGTCACGCGGATGTACGTCGCGGCGCAGAGGGCGCAGAGCGTCGCGGACGCCTCGGCCTTCGGGGCAGGTGGCAAGCTTCCCGACAGCACTGTGGCGACGACCACAGCGCTGAGCCTTGCCGCCACCAACATCGCACAGGCCCCGGCCTGGCCGACCGTCGTGGGATCGGAGGACGTGACCTACTACCCGCCCGGGAGCACCATCTTCCGACCCGACGGGAGCGTGCTGACCCAGCTTGGCGGCAGCACTCACGGCATCATGGTGAAGGCGCATGTGCAGGTCGACTTCGCCTTCGCCGGAGTGATCGGCCGTGCGACAGGCATCGCGACACGCTATGCGGTCGTCGTGCGAGGAGCCGCAAGCGGGATGCAATGTATCCCGATGTGGATCTCGTCAGGTTCGCCCGAGCTGGGGAGCGGCGGGCCAATCAACCTTCTCAAGGTGGATGACCCCAAGGGCGCTGTCCCGCCGGGCAGTTTCGGCTTCCTCGACTTCTCGGTGTCGGGCGAGGACTGGTTTCGGCAGCTACTGAGTGGCTACAACGTGTCCGAGGCGGTTGCGAGAGCCGCCTACGTCCAAGCCGGCGGCGTGGTGACCGCCCTAACCGGCGAGCGTACCGGGCAGTGGGAGCACTATCTCGAACAGGAGACGGGGCAGTACCAGGGGCAGGCCCGTCTGGAGCGCGCGATGAACGACCCGACGTGGTCTCAGGAGACGCCGGAGCCCGGCAACTACTCCAGGGATAACCCACGGCTCATCCAGGTGCCCGTCGTCGACTACGCCGGTGGCACGGGGTCGACGGCGAAGTTCACTGTCGTCGGCTTCGCAGAGATGTGGCTCCTCGACGTGTGCCAGGGCGGCAAGAAGATCCAGGTCCAGTTCCTGCAGTACAACTACTTCAGCGGTGGCGGCGGCGATCTTGACCCTCGCGTCGGGGGTAGTGGCGGGGTGTTCATCGTCAGGCCGATTGCGTGAGGTCAGAGGGCTGGGAGATGACGAGCTACGTGGGCCGATTCCAGGGGCGTAAGAGCACGTCCTTCCTGTCTGCCGAGGAGGAGCAGCAGCAGCGGCTGCTTGAGGTCAAGCGGCTGGTGCACGAGCGCATCCTCAAGCAGACCGAGTTCACGGTGCTGGACAACCTCAGCCCCGAGGAACTCACGGCCCATGTGCAGGGCCTGGTGGGTGGAATCGCCGCGGAGGCCGGCATACCGCTTTCGACCGGAGCGCGCCAACGGGCTGAGGCAGAAGTGGTGGATGAGATCACCGGGTATGGCCCGATCCAGCGATTCCTCGATGACCCGACGGTCACCGAGGTGATGGTCAATGGACATGACATGGTTTTCGTCGAGCGAAAGGGACGTCTGGAGGAGACTACCGCACGGTTCCTTAGCGACGACCATCTCATGCGGATCATCCACAAGATCGTGACGCCGCTTGGGAGGCGTGTGGATGGGAGCTCGCCGATGGTCGATGCCAGACTCCCGGACGGCTCACGCGTCAACGTTCTCGTCCCACCACTAGCCGTGGACGGTCCGCATCTGACGATTCGGAAGTTCTCGCAGAGCCCGTTCACGCCGGAGGACCTGGTGTCCTTCGGCACGATGTCCCAGGAGATCAGTGACTTCCTCAAAGCCTGTATCGTCGGGAAGCTCAACATCATCATCTCCGGGGGAACGGGTAGCGGGAAGACGACGACGTTGAACGCACTCTCCTCGCACATCCCCGGTGACGAGCGGATTATCACCATTGAGGATGCGGCGGAACTGAAGCTACAGCAGCGCCATGTGATCACGACCGAGAGCCGACCGGCGAACCTCGAAGGGCAGGGCGAGATCACGATCCGGCAACTGGTGCGGAACTCGCTTCGCATGCGTCCGGACCGCATCATCGTGGGTGAGGTGCGCGGTGCTGAGGCCCTGGACATGCTCCAGGCGATGAACACCGGTCATCAGGGGTCAATGGGGACCGTCCATGCCAACAGCACTCAGGACGTGCTCTCGCGTCTGGAGACGATGGTCCTGATGGCAGGGACGGAGCTGCCCTCGCGGGCGATCCGTGAGCAGATAGCCTCCGCGATCGACCTGATCGTGCACCAAGCGAGGTTCCGCGACGGCGTTCGTCGGATCGTACAGATCAGTGAGGTACAGAGAATGGAGGGCGACGTGATCGCCCTGACCGACCTCTTCGCCTTTGAGCAGGACCGTATCACGGAGGAGGGCTGCGTCGAGGGGCGACATGAGTCCACGGGTCTGCGGCCGCTCTTTGCCGAGCGCCTGGCGGCCCAGGGGATCCCCTTCCCGATTAGCTTCGTCCGAGAGAGTGGTGCGAGCAAATGGTGATTGCGAGCCTCCTCTGGGGCCTGTTGGCACTGGTGGTCGTAGCTGCGGCTGTCCTCTTCACGCTATGGTCGAGCACTTCGGGAGCGGCGCCCGGCCAGCGCTCGCTGCAGAAGCTGCTGACGCTGGACAGTCCTGAACCGCCGGATATCAGCACGCGCCCGGATGCGATACCGACCCTGACGCGGGTTCTTGCCCGAACACCCCTCGGACGCCGGCTGCAGTTGAGGATCATACGTGCGGGCTGGCCGCTACGTCCGTCGGAGCTTGTTGCGATGAGTGTGATGGCCGGGGCAGTTGGCTGGCTTGTAGGGGCCTTCATCTGGCGCCTGCCAGGAGCAGTCACCGGGGCTGCGCTGCTGACCGTGCTGCCCTGGGTCGCCATGGAGATCTGCCAGAGCAGCCGGAAACAAGCCCTGATGCGGCAATTGCCGGACGCGCTTGATCAGATGTGTGCGTCACTCCGCGCCGGCTATGGGTTTTCGCAGGCGCTGAAGGCCGTGGGAGACCGTACACCGCCGCCTCTGGGGCAGGAGGCTCGTCGTGTGGTCGATGAGCTCGCCATGGGGCTTTCGCTGCACGAGGCCCTCGACCGGATGATGCTCCGTACGGACCAGGCAGACCTGGCAGTGATGTGCACCGCGGTCCAGGTGCAGAACCGAACAGGTGGCAGCCTGGGAGAGGTGATCTCCAACATCGCAGAGGTGATTCGCGAGCGCGTACGCCTCGCCGGTGAGGTCGCAGCCCTGACGGCCGAAGGGCGGCTCTCTGCGGGGGTACTCATTGTGCTGCCTCCCTGCATGGCGGTTCTGCTGGCTTTCATCAGGCCCGGCTGGCTCGATCCGCTGGTCACCGACCCCCTGGGACGCCTGATTCTCCTGGGCGGCTCGGTCTCTTTCGTCTTGGGCATCTACGTGCTGAACAAGCTCGTGAAGATCGAGCTGTAGAGGCGGGACAGCGATGATCCTAGTAGTGGCGATCGAAGTGCTGTGGTTCGCATCGGTCTTCTATCTTGTGTTTGGCGTCCTGGCGATGAGATCGAAGCCGGGACTGACCGAGCAGCTCGCCTCTCTGTCAGGTCAGGAGGCGAGTGGGCGCGTCGGACCCCTGCCCCTTGCTGCCGGCCTGGACCAGAGCTTTCACGTGCGCGTAGTCGTCCCGCTGCTGCTGCGTCTGGGCGGGATGCTGGAGGCGATCACCCCCGCACGCACTCTGGCCGCTGCGCGCCTGAGGGTTGAACGGGCAGGCAGTCCTCATGGGCTAACGGCGATCCAGTTCCTGGGTCTGCGCGCCGCTTCGACGGCACTTGGTATCCTGGCGGGGCTCGCCCTGCTACGATGGCCGATAGCGACGGGTATGTCCAACGGACTGGTGGCCGTGCTCGTGGCCTTCGCGGGGATCCTGCTGCCCGACTACTGGCTCGAACGCCAGATAGAGACCCGAGAGCGGGCCATAAAGGTGGCACTGCCCTACAGCATTGACCTGATGGTCGCCTGTGCAGAGGCCGGTCTGGGTCTCGATCAGGCTCTGTCCGAGGTCATGCGTCGTCAGCCGGGTGCACTGGCCGACGAGTTTGGGCGGCTGCTGAAAGAGGTCGCCCTCGGCAAGACGCGGGCGGAAGCCTGGCGAGATCTCTCGCACCGGGTCGGGGTTGAGGAGTTGCGGCTTTTCGCATCGGCGATCTACCAGGCCGACCAGATGGGTACCAGCATTGCGCGGGTCTTGCGTGGACAGTCGGACGCCTTGCGCGCTCGCTACTCGATGTGGGTCCGTGAGGAAGCAGCGAAGCTGCCGGTTAAGATGATGTTTCCGCTGGTGTTCTTCATATTCCCAGCGCTGTTTGTGGTTGTGCTGGGGCCGGCCGCGGTTAGCATCATGCGCAGCATGGTGTTCCTGAACCCGTAGCCGGCGGGGAGTGGAGTGCTTGCCTGGTCTCGGACAACCGGGCAAGGGAGGGCTGGGATTGACGAGCGTCGAAGTCCAAGCAACCGGCAGTGGCGTGAGGTGCCGAGGAGACAGCATGCCTGGGAAAGAGCCGGCCGACGAGGCACAACGGATCCCCGTTCTGCTCGCAGTCTCGGACCCCGAGACGGCTACCTGGTTGCGTGCCGCCCTCGCAGAGCATGCCCTGGTGGACGTAATCGGGGAGGCCCGGGACGGGCTCGAAGCCGCGCAGATGGCGCGCGAGTGGCGTCCGATGGCCTGCGTGGTGCACGCGGAGCTTCCGGGGATGGACGGCTACCAGACTTGTGAGCTCATCAGCCTCGCGGCGCCCGAGGTTGCCACGGTGATCCTGGATGGCGAGCCCTCCGCCTTCCTGATGGAGACCGCGATGCGGGTGGGCGCTCGTGGTTGTGTGAGCCCGCACGCTGACAGCCGAGCACTCCTGGAGATCCTGGCGGATATCGCGGCCATCGACGAACGACGTCATTCCGTCGAGTTCGCGCGGGTCACCGACCCGACGCAGGCACCGGTTGTCGTCGGTGTCAGTGCCGCCAAGGGTGGTGTCGGGAAGACCTCGATCGCGGTCAACCTGGCGAGCGTGTTCGCTCAGCGTATGCCCAACGAGACCGTTCTGGTCGACTGTTACGCGCAGTATGCCGATGACGCGGTTGCCCTGGGGCTGCCACACCGGCACAGCATCCTTGACCTCGCCGCGCACGGGCCAATCGAGGACGGGGACCTTGAGCAGTACCTCGTGAAGCACAGCAGTGGCCTGTGGCTCCTGCCGGGCGCCACCGAGCCTGTGGCCAGGGAGCAGATGATCACCCCGGAGTTCGTGGCGCGGCTGCTCACAGTGCTGCGACGGCGGTTCCGGGTAACGGTGTTTGACCTGCCCCCCATCATCACCCCGGCGTCTGCGCACATCATGACGCGTTGCGGACACTTCCTGGTCATCTGCAACCTGATGGAGCTCACGACCCTGCGCGACACGTCCGTTCTTTTGCAGGCCGTCTCGGGCAAGTGGACCAGCAAGGACCGGATCCGGGTGATCGCCAATCGTGTGACCCCGAAGAACCGGTATGCGGTGGAGGAGCTCGAGCAGGTCCTCGGCCACTCCGTCGCCTATCGGATTCCTGACGGCGGCGACCTCCCTGTAGCCGCACTGAATGCGGGCGTTCCCTTCGTCATCAGCAACCCGGAGGCGCCGGTGAGCGCAAGTGTGAAAGCGCTTGCGGACCTGCTGATGCCTCCCAAGAGCGGACCCTCGGCTCCGCGAGCGCACAAGCCAGCTGAGAGTGTGCTCGAGAAGCTGCGGCGCCGTGGAAAGGTTGGTGGCGGCTCTCCCAAGAGGCTCACCTAGAGGGGGAAGCCAGAGCCGGGAACGAGAGGCCGGAGGGCGCCCTGCGTCGGGTTACTGATGCAGACGGAAGGCCCGGGTCTTGGCCGTCACGGTGAACTTGAGTCGACCCTCCGCCAGCACTTCGGTGCCGGCGGTTTGCGTTTCCCCCATCTCGCCGACGGCCTCAAGCGCGGGCTGGTTCCTCGCTCCACACAGAGAGGTGCGAAAGGCGGTAGCACAGAATTTCCGTTCGTGCTACAATGCTTGAGCTTGCCGGCACCTCAGTCGCAGGTGGAGAGAGGCCACATCATGTCACGGCGTGGTTTCACACTCATCGAGCTGTTGGTAGTCATTGCGATCATCGCCATCCTGGCGGCCATCTTGTTCCCGGTGTTCGCGAAAGCTCGCGACAAGGCCCGGCAGGTGACATGTCTGAGTAACCTGCGTCAGTTGGGAACCGCCTTCTTCATGTACATTCAGGACTATGACTCGACCTATCCGATGGTCCCGAACTGGAAGATGAACCTCCAACCGTACATCAAGAACACCCAGATCAATGTCTGCCCGAGCCGGAGTTCCTTGCCGTGGTACTACGGTCAGGGACTGAACATCGGCTGCAGCTCACCTGTGGTGACCGGTGTGCCGCTGCAGAGCGAGACCGCCATCGTTTCGCCGAGCCACAAGATTCTGATAGTGGAGTGGGATCGCTGCAACGCCGGCCCTCCCTGCGGGCCGAAAGGGCTGCTCTCGGGCGGTGCGACCTGCTACTGGGCGGTCACGCGTGTGCATGGCGGTGGGTCGAACATCGTGTTCTGCGACGGCCACGCGAAGTGGATGAACCCGAGCGTGTACCATAGTGATACTGAGTACGCCGACAGTTCAGGCAATCCGGTGCCGGCAGCAGCGGCCGCCGTGTCTGAAAGCACCTGGCGCAAATACTGGGACATCACCTATGAAGCCGACTAGCCCTCTTCCCGAGGCAGTAGAGACGCCGGAAGCGACCGATCGCGAGCCGCTCTTCGAGGCTCGGGATGTGGCCCTGGGCGGGCTGTTTGGGGCGCTTGCCATCGTCTTGCCGGTGGTATTCCATGCCCTCGGCCCGGGCGTAGGCCCCGTCTTCCTGCCGATGTATCTGCCGATTCTGGCGCTAGGCCTGCTGGTCTCATGGAGAACATCGGTACTGGTGGGGCTTTTGGCTCCACTGCTCTCCTCCGTGCTGACCGGGATGCCCCCCATGGCGCCGCCGATTGCCCTGCTGATGAGTGCCGAGCTTGCGGCGCTGGCTGCGGCCGCCGGGCTGGCCCGAAGTGCTGGTGTGCCCCTGTGGGTTTCCTGCGTCCTGGCCCTAGTGGCCTCGCGGGTTGTGGGCACGCTCGCGCTCTTGACGATAGGCCATGCCCTGGGCTACAACCAGAGCATCTGGCAGTACGCGGTGCTGAGCCTGGCTCTTGCCTGGCCGGGCCTCGTTCTGCAACTTACTGTGGTCCCTGCGACGGTGTGTGCGCTGGAGAAGACAAGTCTACTGGGATCACGCTGGAGGAAGGTCACCTATGGAGCATGAGCATCGCGGCGTCGTGCCCGAAGGCGTAGACGACATGACCATCCTGAAGGCCTTTCACGGTCATCTCGGGCCGTATGTCGTGGCGGGTCTACGGTTGGGACGCTACGCGCTCCGACGCCTCCAGGCCGATCCTCACTTTGGTGTAGAGGCCGATGTGTACTGCCCGGACGCGCCGCCGCCGTCCTGTGCGATGGACGGCATCCAGTTCGCGAGCGGCTGCACTCTTGGCAAGCGCAACATCCATCACCATGTGGCCGAGGGCGTTACGGCGACCTTCCGGAAGCGGAGTACGGGTGAGACGCTGACGGTTCGGCTGCGTCCGGAGGCTATCGCACAGGCCGTTGAGGAGATGGAACGCGCCAACGACGTCGCCGGGGCTGCCTTCGTGGAGGGGCTGTCGGATGAGGAACTGATCGAGGAGTTGCCGACGCGGTGAGGAATGGGCCTGTGGGTCCCCTGGTGAGCGCGGCCTTCCATCTTGGTTTGCTTGCCTGCGGGCTTGTCGTCTGCGCAGTCCTGGACATGACGCACGGGGCCGGGCCTATCGCCATGCTGGGTCTTGGGCTCTGCGCCATGGCAGTTCTGCGAGCTCCGGTGTTGACGCTGGTGCATCGCCTCCTGCCCCTGGTCTCCTGCGGACTGGTTGCAGTAGCCCTTCTTCTCCTCGCTCCCGCTGCCCCGAGTGCACCGGTGGTGGTACTCCCGCTATGGGGACGCTCCGTGCCCGCCCAGGGTGCGGCGTTTGTGCTCTCGCTGTGGGTCAAGTCGGGACTGATCGTCCTGTGGCTCACCGCCTTTGCGCACGCCCTCTCAGAGCGAGATCTGCTGGAAGGGTTGATGGCCTGGCGCTTGCCGCCGCGGGTGACGGTCCTGACTTACCTCATGGTCCGTGGTCTGAACGCTGTGGGCGAGGACGTCCAGCGGCTGTCACGCGCACGGGAAGCCCGTGGAAGACCGCGAGGGCTCTATGCGTTGCGGGTAGCGGCGTCAACGAGTCAGACGCTGCTGCTCAGGCTGGGTCGCCGGGCCGAGACTCAGGGTCTGGCTCTGGCAGCGCGGGGGTTTCGAGGAAGCCTGGAGTTGCTGGAGGTCCGGCCGCTGCGCTTTTCACACGGCCTGGCGCTTGCTCTCCTGACAGGGGCGCTGCTGTGGCTGACACATCTCTGGCTGTGAGCATCGAGGACCTGCGTTTCGCTTACCCTGACGGCACCGAGGCCCTGCGGGGCATTGGCCTGCGCGTGCGCGAGGGCGAGCGCCTCGCCGTCCTGGGCAACAACGGTGCCGGTAAGTCCACTCTGCTCCTGCACCTGAACGGGTTGCTGCGCGGCTCTGGGGAGGTGTGTGTCCTGGGGCTCCCGCTGATCCGTCGGAATCTGGCGGCGATACGTCGGCAGGTCGGTCTCGTGTTCCAGAACCCTGACGACCAGTTGTTCATGCCCACCGTCTTCGATGAGACTGCCTACGCAGCCATCAACGCGGGCTACAGCCGGGACGAGGTGCGGCAACGCGTCGACGAGGCGCTGTCCATCACCGGCCTCTGCGGGCTGGAGGCCAAGCATCCCCTCAACCTCAGCCTGGGGCAGAGGAAACGGCTCACCATCGCCTCGGTGCTCGTGACAGACAACCGTCTTCTGGTGCTGGATGAGCCCTCGGCGAGTCTCGACCCCGCCGCACGGGAATCCCTGATTGCCCTCCTCGGTTCGCTGCCCTCCACGATCCTGGTCGCTACCCACGACCTGTCCTTTGCCTCTGCCTCCTGCGAACGCGGCGTCGTCATCGAGGACGGGGTAGTGGTTCGCGACGGAGCTCTGCCGGAGCTGGTGGACGGGTGCCGAGAACACCGGTCAGCGTTACTGGGTTAGCGGGCGTAGCCCGCCCACACAGTGCTCTCAGGCTCTACCCCTGGTGGGCAATGCTCACCAAGCCGTTCTCGCCCATCCTCAAGACACGGAGTACGCTCCCGGTTCAGTGACTGCAACAGGCTACTGGGCGATTCTGTAGACGTGGACAGCCAGAGGGCCGAAGTCGTCGGTGAAGCTGCCCTCGGCGGCGGTGAGCTTGCGGCCCTCGTCTACGACCTCGATCTCGGTGCCTGCCTTCAGCCCGGCGACGGAGAGGGTGGCCAGGCCGCCCTTATCGTGCGGGTCGCAGTTGACGCAGAACAGGTACAGGGCGCCGTCATGCTCCTTGGCCAGCACGGCGGCCTTGAGATCGCCTGCGAGAGTGATCTTGACCTCTCTCTTGCTGTCTGCGGTCAATAGCACCGGGCTCAGGCGCGTGATCTGGTCGTTGAGCTGCTTCATCGCCGCCACGTTCTCGGGCGGCACGCCGAACTGCGAGTAGGCGGGCTTCCAGATGTGGGTGAAGTAGCCGATAGCGGTTGCGCCCCGACAGATCGCCATCCAGACCTCAGCCCGGATATGGCGCGGGGTTACGTCGACCTGGTTCTTCTCGCCGACCCACTGGCCGCCCTTGGAGGTCTCGATCCACTGGTAGGTGAGGCGGTTGCCCGCAAGCTGACGGAGCTGAGCGGCGCCGTCGCTGACGCGGTCGATCCAGTCTGCCCGTCCCCAGCCATAGAGCGGGTAGATGTCGAAGCCGACGGCATCGGCGGCCTCGATGTAGGCGCGGTACAGGGGCTCGCGCTGCTCCTCGGGCCACTTGGAGAAGACGGGCATGAAGCTTGCGGTCAGAGTCATGAAGATTGGGCGGGAGCTGTCGGCCTGCCGCAAGTCCTGGTAGGACTTGAGCGTCTCCTCCGGTGTGGCGCGGGGAACCTGATGAGGTGCGCTGAGGAGCAGGTTCTTGCCCTCGGCGTCGAGGCCCTGGATCTCGCTGATCGAGCCCCAGACGTTGGTGCCGGGATAGGCGCTCTTGACCCGGAGGGTGAGTTCGGCAAGCTCTGTGGGTGCGAAGGTCAGCTCCTGACCGCCGCGCTTGTTCTCCAGGGTTGCGCTCACGAGGGGCTTGCCGTCGGCCAAAAACTCGACGTCCTTCGCCACTGCCAGCCCGGCGGAGATGGTCAGCCAGACTACCAGCTTCTGCAGCTTCACGGGGGCCTTCGGCTTGATCGTGAGGGACGCGCCCTCCATTGGATCGAGGACGGACCAGGTGCTGGTGACACCATCGAGGATCTTCCACAGCGGAGCGCTCTTGTTGATCCGCAGGCCCTCGCCGGGCAGGACCTGGGCATCGCTCTCCTCGTGCGACAGGTCGGGCTCGTCGCCGTGGATGTAGGCGAGCAAGGCCGGATGGCCCTTGAGCTTGGCGTCGAAGGGCATGACCCCGTACAGGCCCGCTTGCTCCACGAGCTTGAGGTACTCGGCGACATCTTTGGTGCCGCCGCTGCCGGGCCAGTAACCCGCGACCGTGTTGCAGCCGGTCTCCTTGGCCTTCGGGAAATTCGCGGGGTCCTGCAGCCAGATCATGATGGGGAAGAAGGGCTGACCGTTGACGCAGAGAGCGCGGTTCGCGTCAAGAGAGACCGTCGTGACCGGGGGTGCCGCGTTCGCGGCGACTGCGAGCAACAGACACACAAGAGCAAAGGTCCAGGCGGGCATGGTACGTCCTCCTCGAGGGCCGAGTGTGCGTGCGCAGGAAACACAGGCGGTGTTCGCGTTCCCGCCGGCGATTCCTTTTGCCCGAGGAGGACGTGTAGGGTGCGAGGCGGGGCCTGGCCTAGCCCGCTTGTACTGCCTCGGTCAGGCGGTTGGCGATGGCGAAGGCGTCGCGCAGGAAGGCTTGCTCATCTTCATAGCCCGAGCGTGACTGCGAGACCTCCAGGTTGATCCACTTGCGGTAGCTCGAAGCGGCGATGAGCTTTGCGAGACGCGCCCAGTCGACCGTGCCCATGAAGGGGAGCTGGTGCTGGTCTCCCGAGCCGTCGTTGTCATGCAGGTGGATGGCGAGAAGGCGGTCGGCGTGCTTCGAAAGGTGATTGAGACCGTCACCCGAGATGTTGCCATGCCCGCAGTCGTAGCACAGGCCGATGAAGTCGGGGCTGTAGTCTGACAGGACGCGGGCGATCGGCGTCCAGCTCTGGGTCGTGCCGCCGTTCTCGAGCGCGATGCGGACGCCCGTGGCCCGGCTGCAGTCGGCAAGGGCATCCAGCGACCGCCGCACGCGGTCCCAGTAAGCGAGGCGTTCGGTCTCGTCGTCGGGCTCACCGGGGATGTGAAGCACGACGACGTCGGCGCCGAGATGGGCTGTCATCTCCAGGCGGTTCGAGACCAGCTCGACGCCTGCCAGTCGCTCATACTCGCGGGGCGACGCCCAGCCCTTCTCGCTCCCTGCGGAGGCGTGAAGGTCGGTGACCTGGAGGCCCAGTTCGGTGAGCCACTGCTGAATCTGGTCGATCTCCGAGCGGGAGTAGAGGAAGTCGGTGTTCCAGTGATGGCACCAGTGAATATGGGTGAAGCCCGCTGCAGCGATGGCCTTCAGATGGGGATAGGGAATGCCTGTGTCCTGTCGGTAGTCGGTCGCGATGGAGTTCATGGCGGGGTGTTTGGACGTTGGCACACTCGGGACCTCCCCTCTGTATATGGTAATGCGCTGTGCAGTCATGAGAGGGCGAAGGGGCATGCAAGGCGAAGTGTCACGAACGCCGTACGAACCGCTCGGCCATCCCGGGAGGGACTGCCCACATGCTACGCAACGCGCTCGCTCTGCTTGGTCTGTTCGCGACCGTCGTGAGTAGTCAGGCTGCGCCGTTGGTCACAGCGCCGGCGTGCAGCAGGCCACCTGCTGTGGACGGTGTGCTATCCCCCGGCGAGTGGGACAGGGCGACCACTCCGGGGCCCTTCAGCGAGCTCGGCGGCTCTGCTGCGTCGGTCCAGCCTCAGGTGTACGTGACTTACGATGCGGCGAGTCTCTATGTGGCCGCGCGGCTGCCTCTCCCGCGAGGCGCCAACCCTCGTGCGACCCTTACGCAGCACGACGGCACGCTCTGGGACGACGACGCCTTTGAGGTGTTCCTCGGCCCAGGCGGATCGCGTGGCTCGTACTACCAGTTCATCGCGAACGCCCGTGGCACGCAGTGGGAGTCGAAGGAGAAGGACGCCACCTGGAACGCGATGTGGACCGCGAAGACTGGCCGCGGTGACGGCTTCTGGTGCCTGGAAATGGCGATTCCCTTCGCGGCAATGGGCATCAAGGCACCGGTGGACGGCCAGTCGTGGACGGCGAACTTCGCCTGGGACTGCCAGACTCCCTTTGCAGCGATTCGGTCCTGGGCTCCGCTGAAGCAGGGGCTCCATGACCCGGCCAACTTTGGGACTGTCACCTTCCGCTCGCAGGCGCCGGCAGTTGTTCTGAGTGGCCTCGAACGTGCTGCCGGGGGAGTGCTGACGGTGCGCGGAGAGTGGGGACCGAGTGGGCAGCCGCTCAGTGCGGAGCTTGCCCTGACCCGCCAGATGCAGGGGAAGTCGGAGGCTGTTGGCAGCGCTACCGCGAAGGGCGGACAGGAGCGAAGCACCTTCGCTTTGCAGACGAAGATCCCGCAAGATCAGGGCTGGGATGCGCCGGGGGACTACCGGCTGGCGCTTCAGGTCAAGAGCGCCGGTCAGACCGTGTGGACTGCCGAGACACCCGTGATCGTGCAGATGCCCCTGACCCTGGCGGTGGAGAAGTACTGGCTGGAGGGCACTCTCGTTGTGACGGCTGACGCCAAGGGCGCCGGACGTTCGCCTGCCGACTTGAGACTGGCCCTGAAGCTGTGCGATGCCGAGGGTCGAACCAGCGTCGAGGCGCCGCTGCAGCCACTGGGAACCGACGGGAAGCTGCGCAGCGAACTTGATGTGCGGAAGGTTGCACCGGGCAAAGGCCAGTTGCAGGCAGACCTGGTGACGGCTGACGGGAAGACCCTCTACAAGACCGCCGTGGCGCTGGAGAAACCGGCTCGTCCTGCGTGGCTGGGGAGCAAGGCCGGGATCTCCGACGAGGTGCTGGCGCCCTGGACGCCGCTGCAGGTGTCCGGGAACAAGGTGATGCCCTGGGGCCGCACCTACGGCTTCTCGGCGCTTCCCTTCCCGTCTTCGGCGATCACCGCCGGGGAGGAAGTGCTGGCCGGGCCGATCACCCTGGTCGGCACCGTCGCAGGTCAGAAGATTCGCTGGGAGGGTCAGGACGCCCGCGTGACGCAGGCGAAGCCCAGCGTCGTCACGCTGCAATCCCAGGCGCGCACCGCCGGGCTCAACTGCACCGGGACCGTGAGGCTGGAGTATGACGGGATGATCCGGTCGGACTTCCGGATCGCTCCGCAGGGCGAGGCGACCGTCGAGGCCCTGACCCTGGAAGTGCCGATCAAGGCACGGTTCGCCCGGTACCTATATCATTGGCCGGGGCGCTGGGGGAGTGCCTACAATGCCGGAGCGTTGCCGCCGGAAGGCTTCCACGGCCCCTTCAAGCCCTTTCTCTGGCTGGGCGACGAGAAGCGCGGCCTGTGCTGGTTCAGTGAGTCCGACCGCAACTTCTTCGGCGACGGCGAGGCCAAGGTCATCGACATCAGCCGCGAGGGTGACCGGGTCGTCCTGCGGGTGAACCTCATCACCTCGCCGCAGAGGGTCAAGGAACCGCTGGACTACACCTTCGGGTTCCAGGCTACTCCGGTGAAGCCCATGACGCCGGACGTGTGGGACTACCGCATCAGCCATGCGGGCAACTACAGCCTGCCGACGCAAGTGCACCGGGGCAGCGCCGGAGTGACCTATCCGGCCAAGGGCAACCTCGACGTGAAACAGGGGACCTTCGAGTGCTGGGTCCGGCCGCGCTTCGACCCGTACCCGAGCATCGACCCGAAAGACCCCGGACGTGGCGCCCTGAACCGCAACCTGTTCGACCTTGAGCTCGGTGGCGGGGCGCACGTGGGCCTGTACTGGAACATCGACGACCGCGGCATGCGACTGTACTACAAGCAGGGCGAGGCCTACCCGCTGCTGATCAGCTCGCATCCGCGCTGGAAGGCCGGAGAGTGGCACCATGTCGCCTGCACCTGGGGCGAAGTGGGCCGCATCTACCTGGATGGGGTGAAGGTGGCGGAAGGACGCTATGCCGGCCTGCCCGCGGGAGACGCCGAGGCAGGTACCATCTCGCTGGGGCTCGCGCCGTCGGAGATGGACCTTGATGAAGTGCGCATCTCCTCCGTGGCCCGGGAGAGCTTCGATCTCACCCGTCCGGCGGTTGCCGATGCCCAGACCTTGTTGCTGGACCACCTCGATGAGAGCTTCAGACCGAACGGCAAGCAGGCGACCACTCCCGCAAAAGGCACTGGTGGTGTCGTTAGCGGCGGCGGCTTCTACGAAGGCAAGTTCGGCAACGCGCTTGGTCAGGGACCGGAGGGGAAGCCCACTACGGAACTGGACTACCTCGCGCAGCTCGGCGTGCGGACGATCTGCTTCCACGAGCACTGGACGGACGTTCAGGCCTACCCGGCGACGACGCATGGCGATCAGCTACGGAAGCTGGTAGCGGCCTGCCATGCCAAAGACCTCCAGTTGCTGCTCTACCACGGGTACGAGATGAGCGACATCGCGCCGGAGTGGGACAACTACCACGACGAGTGCCTGGTCTATCCTCGCGGCGGCGGCTACACGCGCCAGCCGCCACAGACAGCCTATATCGTCTGCTACCGTGGACCGTGGCAGGACTTTCTGGCTGACGGCCTTGAGAAGGAACTGGCGGAGTACGACACCGACGGGGTGTATCTCGACGGCACCTCGGAGCCCTGGGGCTGCCGCAACACGCACCATGGCTGTGGGTATGTGAACCCCGACGGCAGCATCGGCACGACCTACTCGATCTTCGCTACCCGCGAGATGATGAAGCGGATCTACACCATCGTGAAGCACCACAATCCCAGGGGACAGGTCAACGTTCACCAGTCCACCTGCATGACGATTCCAACGCTGGCCTGGGCCACGAGCTACTGGGACGGCGAGCAGTTCGGCAGCATGGCCCGAGGACCCTTCGCGCTGGAGGTCCTTCCGCTGGAGGCCTTCCGCTGCGAGTTCATGGGGCACAACTGGGGCGTCCCGGCCGAGTTCCTCTGCTACAACAAGCCCTATACCTCGCACGAGGCGATGGCCTTCACGCTGCTGCATGATGTGCTGGTGCGCAACAAGCTGAGCGAGGAAACAAAGCTGTGGAAGCTGATGGACGACTTCGGGCGCAAGGAGGCACGCTGGCTGCCCTACTGGGAGAACGGCCCGTACGTCCGCAGCAGCGCCAGAGACCTCAAGGTGAGCCTCTACAACCGCCCCGGTAAGGGTTTCGTCGCGGTTATCTCGAACCTTGGGCGTGAGGAGGCCAGGGGGACGGTGACCTTCAACCTGAAGCGTCTCGAGCAACCCACAGAGCTCAGCGCCTCCGACGTGATGGCCGACAAGAGCCTGGCCGCGAAGGACGGGGCTCTCGACGTGAGCCTTAAGCCGCTGGATTACCTGGTGGTGTGGCTGAAGGCCAAGTGAGTGAACGACCCTCACAGAGAGATGGACAAGGGTCTCGTTGCACCTCGCCTGTTGTGACTCTGTTTCTCCTGATCTGACTGGAGGTCGCACCAAGAGATGAACTACTCGATACTAGGCAGGTCGTGTTCGCTTGCCACGCTCGTGTTTGCCGGTTGCCTGATTCCGTGCGGTTGCCTCGCCGAGGGACAAGCGCAATCCGCCATGCTGGGGACCATGAAGGCGGACCGCATCCTGTTTCTGGGCAACAGCCTCACGCTGCATGGACGGCATGAGCCTTACGGGTGGTTGCACAACTGTGGGATGGCGGCCAGCGTGCCGGAGAAGGACTTCGTACACGTTCTGGCGGCGTCCCTCGAGGCCCGCACCGGTGGGCACCTGCGTCTCAGCATCACTGAGACCAAAGACGGACCGGCAGGCACTGAACCGGCGAACATCGTCAGCGTTGCCGGCACCCTTGAGCGGGCGTACACCGACTATAGCAACGCTCCACTGCAGAAGCAGCTCGACTGGAAGCCGGACATCGTGGTCCTGCAGTGCGGGGAGAACGTCGTCCGCGACAAGTTCGAACCGGCCCCCTTCAAGGAAGCCCTGAGGTCACTGCTCAACGCGCTGCAGGCGGCCGGCAATCCGCAGATCTTCGTCACCAGCCAGATACTCAGCCCGGGCGGCGCCCTCGACGACCTCAAGAAGGAAGTCTGTGCCGAGGACCCCTCACACCGCACGTACGTGGACCTGAGCTCCTTCTGCAAGGAGCCGACGAACTACGCCAGAAGCGAACCCTACTACACAGGGATCATCACCGGCCATCCCGGAGATAAGGGTATGGCCCGGATCGCGGCTACGTTGCTCGAGGCAATGCTCGTCCGTGCCAGCCTAAGCAAGACGGCCGCACCGACGGCAGCTCCCTAGGGCTTGCTGAAGGGGCGACCAAAGCAGGCCGGGAGGCAGTGCTTCAGCACCAGGGCTTCGCTGAAGCCGTGCTCGTCCGGTCCCTGTTCGCCGCGCAGTCCAGCGAGCAGCTTCTGGCCACCGGGACCGGTCGACCAACCCGTGAACAGCGCTCCCTGGAGTCGCTCGGTGCGTGACGCTTGGGCGCAGCGAATCAGCGCCTCCGCGGAGACCGGGTTCCGCCAGGGCGACACGAGCGTGCGGAAGCCCTTCTCCTGGAAGAAGCGCACCGAGGGGTAGTCCTCGCGCGGCTCATAGTGCCAGTCGCAGATGACCAGATCGCGGGGCACCAGGTCGATGGCCGGTGCTGTGCCGTTCGCGCTGGCTTCCCACTTCCCGTAGGTCATCTTGCCGGCATCGAGGAGACGATCACCCCAGAGGAACATCTCGGCACCCCGGCTGCGCAGGTGGGCGTGGTAGTCGTTGACCGCGCGTGCGAAGAGATCGGCCGGGCTCTTGCCCCGACAGCGCGGGCACTGGTCACTGGCGATCAGGAAGACCTCGTCCATCCCCACGTGAAGCGCGTCGGCCTCGAAGGCCTCCAGCAACTCGTCCATGAGGTCGAAGACGAGTGGGTTGACGCCGGGATGCAGCGGGCACCAACTGCGGCAGTAGATGTCGGGGTTGTTCAGCGGGATCTGCGGTGTCTCGTCGAACTCCGGGTGCTCGCGCAGCAGGGAGAAGGTCTTGTCGCTCCAGGACTGGTGGCCCAGGCAGTTCATCAGCGGGACAAGCCTGATGCCATGGGCCTTGCAGGCTTTGGCGAGACGACGGGCAGCCGCGAAGTCCAGCGAGCCCTGGGATATCTCGGGGTGCGAGCGGAACTGGAAGTTGTAGTTCACCTCGACGACAAGCAGGTTGACTCCGAGCGGGGCAAGTTGTTCGTTGATGAGGCGCTCCAGCGTCTCGGCGCCTTCGAGAGAACCGCAGCTCAGGTGTTGACCGCGCCAGGACAGCGGCTTCGAATCCTCCTCACCCTCGGCGTCGGCCACGGTCAGCAGGCACATCAGGGCGGTTGCGACCAGCAGAAGTCCTCCGGGCAGCATTGGCCTGTCTCCTCTCCTGCGCGTCTGCGGGGTACACGGCATGCCACCGCCTTCCTTCTCCGGTGCAGGGCCTGGCACCTTGGCGGAGCGGCTGGCCCGAGAAGGGGAAGAGGAGCTGGGAGCGAACTACCGCCTGCCGACAGGGCACCTTCGGTCGCGACTCCGGGTTATGTTGCTTGCGAGGTGTGGTCATGTACCCCTTTGAGCCACCTGCGATCTACCTCCACGAGTCTGTATGCAAGATTCCGGCGGCCCTGGCACGGGCCGAGAGGATGCTGGCGCAGATCGACGGGCCGGAGCTGATCGTGGTCGATGACGCGCAACTCGACGAGCTGAGTCATGCGAACCGCTGGGATGCTTCGGGCGTGCGGCTGGGACAGCTTAAGCGTACCGGCGACCCCGCGCTCATCTTCAACACCTTCCGCTGGCGCACACCGCAGGAGGCACAGGCGGCAGCGGAGCGCTACCCTCACCTGAGGCGTGGCTATCTGCTGGGCACAGGCGAGTGGACGTACCGAGATGGTCGGGCCACTCGGAAGACGCACCTCGGCGTCTGCCAGAACGCCTGGGAGCTGCACTCCGCCTGGGGCTGTCTGCATCGCTGCGACTACTGCGATGTCGGCAACTTCCTCAACCTGGTGGTGAACCTGGAGGAGTTCGTGGAGCGGCTGGAGGGGCTCGTGAGGGAGAACCCCTGGTGTCGGCTCTACAAGTACGACAACCACACCGACACCATCACCTTCGAGCCCGAGTACGGGGCATCTGAGTTGCTGGTGGGGTTCTTCGCGCGGCAGGCTGCTCCCGCAGGTCCCGACGGAAGCTACCTGATGCTGTACACCAAGAGTGCGAACGTGGAGCATCTGCTGGACCTGGATCACCGCGGCCACACCATCATCTGCTGGTCGCTGTCGCCGGACACCGTCAGCAGGCTGGTGGAGAAGAACTCGGCCTCAACGAGCGAGCGGATCGGCGCTGCCCAGCGGTGTCAGCAGGCCGGATACCACGTGCGGATGCGGTTCTCGCCCTTCGTGCCGGTGCGGGGCTGGCGTGAGGAGTCAGAGGCAATGATCGAGGAGCTCCTGACCCGGGTGCGGCCCGACCTGCTGACAATGGACACCTTCAAATGGCTCGAACCGCGAGTGATCGGCGACATCCTCGACCTGGACCTGTGGGATGACGAGTTCCGCGGGTACGTGGAGCAGTACGCGGCGATGGAACCGGCGCAGCGCCCGGCGCCGATCATCCCTCAGGGCAAGCAGGTCTTCCCGCACGAGGCTCGTGCGCGAGTCTACCGCTTCCTGCTTGAGCAGGTCCGGCGCTACGCTCCCAGTATCCCGGTCTCGTTGTGTGGCGAGACCCCGCAGATGTGGGAGGAGCTGGCGGCGGAACTGCGCATGACCCCCGAGCAGTACGTGTGCACCTGCGGCCCGGACTCAGTGCCCGGAAATCCGCTCCTGCAGCAGTAGTCCAGTTCGTGCTACCGGACCGGGCTGAGTGCCAGGTAGTCCAGGTTCATCCCGCGACCGTCAGCGTTCGTCAGCTTGATCGTGTGCGTGCCGGCAGTGAGGTCGAGCACCAGCCAGTGCTGATCGGGCGTGCGGACCACGTAGTGGATCCACTCCTTGTTCGTCGGGCCGCCGAAGCCGCCGCTGCCGGGGAAACCTGAGACGAAAGGTGTACCGGTGTCCACCTGGATCTCGCGTTGGGCCGACGTGGGCATGCAGTAGCGCAGCACGAGCAGGTATCTACCCGCCTTCGGCACCGTCACCTGCCAGGTCAGCCAGTGCCCCTTTGCGTCCCAGTGAGAGAAGGCCTTGCCCACAGAGCCGGCCTTGTCCTCGCGCAGCACAACCTCTCCGTCTCCCTGGGCAGTGAAGTCCTCGGCCTGCATGAGCAGCGCGTCCTCCAGGGGCACGTCCTCTACCTTGAGCGAGAGAGGGCTCTCCAGTGGCACCGGGCCGTCCAAGACTGCCTTGACCGTGTGAGCTGGGAGGGCGGCGAAGGGCGCCGGCTTGTCCTTGAGCGCGATCTCGAAGGTCGCCTCGCCGGTCTGGCCCGCGGGTACGTCGAGGACAAGAGTGGTGGGAGTGAGACTGAGCGCTGCCGGGGCTTCCAGTCGGACCGTTCCGCGGACGGCCTCCCGGGGCGAGGCAGAGAGGATGGCCTTTGCAGCCAGCGTCTCGCCGTGCTTGATCGTGGACTGAGGCGCCGAGATCCACAGCGCCGGGCTGAGCTGCTCAAGGAAGCGCCCCGGCGTCGGCGGCTTGATGTAGCCCATGGTGAGATGGGCGGCGTCCGCGCGATAGATCCGATCCTGGAGCAGGCAGGTGCGTCGGTCGGTCGCGGGGATGGTGGTTGCGTAGATGCGCAGCTCGCCGGGGACGGAAGTGATGATCTCCTCGCGCCAGTCGCCGAGGAAGTCTCCCCAGGCGATCTGGCTGCCCTCGATGGCGTTGGTCAGGGCCTGACCACGGTACTTGCTGACGCGAGCGCCGGAACACAGCTCGCGCTGGGAGTCAGCATCCCAGTAGACCGCCGTGAAGGGCGGCACCGCACTGTCCCGGGCGAGGATCTCTCCCTGTGCCGAGAACACCCAGCGCGGTGGCGCGCCACCGTAGCCCTTCTTCTCCGGGTCGCCGTTCTCCATCTCTGTGGCCCAGACCTCGCAGCCGGGGTGCGTCGGGTCGATGTCCGCGGTCATCCCCTGTCCCACGTGGTAGGTCTGCCTATCGAGCCCCCAGAGAATCTGACCGGTGCGAGCATCAACCATGCAGGCGCCGTTGCGTGGCTGCCGTGGCTCGATGACATAGCTGATCTCGAGCCCGGGGCGAGCCGGGTCGAGGTCGCCCAGGAAGCAGAAGTCGGGGTGACCGAGGCCGGTGCTCCAGAGCCCGTGCCCGTCGTCGTCGATCACGCAGGAGCCGAGGACGACCTCGTCACGACCGTCATCGTCGAGGTCGCCGCTGTGCATCCAGTGTGCGCCCTGCCCTCGCCAGGCCACTCCCTCTTCGCGACTGCTCCACTCCCAGAGCTGCTGCAGCTTGCCGTCATGATACTGGTAGGCCACGAGCTTCATGACGGTGTAGGTGCCTCGGGCGACCAGAAGGCACGGGGTCTTGCCATCCAGGAAGGCAAGACCGAGCTGGTTGCGGCAACTGTAGTTGTAGCCGCTGAGGCCGCCGCCGAAGTCTCGCCGAGTCGGCCAGTCGACACGGCACTTCTCGCGGCCGGTTTCGCCATCCAGGATCGACAGGTACTCCGGACCGGTGAAGACATGTGCGTCGGCGCCGCGCAGGTCACCGACGGCAGTCTTTGCGGCGACCTCGGCCTTCCCGTCGCCATCGAAATCGAAGACCAGGTAGGGGGCATACCAGATGCCCTGCTCAATGCCCCAACCAAGGTCCTTGCGCCACAGGAAAGTGCCGTCGGAGCGATAGGCTTCGAGCTTGTAGCTATCCTTGCTGGGGACCCAGTAGCCGTCGCCGGGGTCGACGCTGTAGGCCGGCTGCTTGAGGACGAAGTCCAGGCGACCGTCACCGTCGAGATCGGCGATCCCGACGGCGTTGGCGGCGTAGTCGCCCTGTAGTTTGATGCTGAGGTAAGGCCTGGGCGCTGGATTGGCCTGGAGGAAGGCCTGCTCGGAGGCCGGCTGCTCCTGGTTGCCGTGGATGGCGCGGACCCAGTAGCGGCAGTCCAGGGCCAGGTCGGGCCTGGCGTCGATGAAGTCGGTAGTGCGGCTGAGTGGCTGGTCGTTGAGCTTGACGGGGAGACCGCGGCCGACGGCTCGGTAGACATTGAAGGCCACGTCGGCGGGGTCGGTGTTGAGCAGACGCCAGCCCAGATACACGCGCTTGTCGTCTGTCGGTATGGCGACCATGCCGCGCCCGAGCTTCTCCACTATCCGTTCGGTTGCCCAGCCGGTGACCTTCGTCTTGGGCTGCCCTGCTGGAGCCGCCGACCCCGGTGTCAGGGCGACGTCGTCGATCCAGGCCTGCACCTTTCCGAAGCCTTGCAGGCGCACGGCGATATGGTCGCACTCCCGCGGGATGACCGCCGTGGCTTCGAGGAGCTTCCAGTCTGTTGTGCCCTCGATGCCGTCGGAGGTCAGACCGTAGTCCACCAGGCGGCCATTGAGCGTGCCCACGACGAGCAGGTCGAGGTGCGTGGTGTCCTTGCATCTGACCCAGGCGGAGACGCGCCAGGTCTGGCCGGCCTCAACTGCCTGCCCAGGGGTGGCGGAGTTGATCACTGTCCAGTCCTTCTGACCGTCGAACTGGAGCTTAAGCCCGCGCCCCTCATGGCCCTCGGGGACGATCTCAGCCGAGCCCGTCTGCTCGCGAGTTGACCACGACCAGCCGCTGTGGGCGAAGTCGCTCCCATACTCGAAGTCGCCATTGGCGACGCCGTTGCGCTCAGGCACGGCCGGGGTCAGCGTGATACTGTCGTAGTATGCCGCGCCGGGGGACTGAGCCTGGGCAAAGCGATCATCAACCCAGAACTCGAAGCGGCCGTCTCGGATGGCGAACCTGCCGAGATTCCCGCCGATCTCGTCGAGGCGCTGCCACTTCTTGCCGTCGAGCGACACGGCGAGGCCCCGTGCGTACTTGATGGTGACGATCCACTCGCCCTTCGGTATGTTCGTGAGCACCGTGTGCAGAACCGGCGCGCCCTCCTCGGGCTTCTCGCGATCCTTCAGCACCGGGGGCGACTGCAGGACGACGCCACCGGACCACTTGCGCTGGGCGTCGACGTCGGTGCTCCACAGCGTCCACTTGTCGGGCTTCGACTGGTTGGAGACCCAGGCGCTCTCCGGAGTGGAGCAGGTCTCCGCCTCGAACACCAAGGGCTCCTGGGCACATGCGGGGAGAGTGACGAGCATGAAGAGCAGGTAGGGGAGAGAGCGGGCCATGGTGGCATCTCCTGCGTCGCAGCGGTCACATGGGAACAGTGACGGGAGGTTTCGTCGCCGGCGGCCGGAGGCCTCCAAGGGTGCCGGAGCCCCTGTATTGGGTAACTGTCTACGTACGCAGATCCCTGGTGGCGCATCGACGACAACAAGCCCCAAACTGGTCCTTGCAGCGATACGGCCTTCTGAGACGTGGGCGAACCGGCGGGTCTGCCCACGTCTCTCCTTTTGTGGCGGAGCCTCCGGCAGCAGGCCCTGCAGCGAGCCATGCCCGCAGATTGCTGAGCCCCTGTCCGAGATTCCAGGGAGGTCCTTCGGGGTCAGGAGGCGTACAGACAGCCCTTGTCAGCACGCCGTCCAGGCGCAAAGGCACATCGCAAGAGAGGGATCAGGGTGAACGGGGAGACGCTTCTGCTGTCTGATCAGGACGTAGCCGCACTCCTGCCCCATACAGAGGTCCTTGGGATGGTCGACACGGTGTTTCAGGAGTGGGGCAGAGGTAACGTAGTCATGCCGCCCAAGGTGAATCTGGACATGTCGCGGAGCGGACACAACTCATGGGCAAATGCCATGCCCGCGTATCTGCCCACCTGCAAGGTGGGAGGTATCAAGTGGGTCGGCGGATACGGAAGCAATCCGTCTCGGGGTATGCCGTACATCATGGGCATCGTTGTGCTCACGGACCCGGAGACCGGTGAGACTCTGGCCTTGATGGACGGGATCTACATCTCGGACTGGCGAACCGGGGCCTCCGCTGCCGTTGCCGCGAAGTACCTGGCGAAGGAGGGCACGGAGAGGATCGCCGTGATCGGCGCGGGTGCTCAGGGACGGACCGCCACCGTCTGCCTGCACGAGGTCTTCCCCGGGGCGCAGATCACCGTTGCGGACATCTCCGAGCCAAGACGACAGGCCTTCTGCCAGGAAATGCAGGAGAGGTACCAGCTGACAGTTCACAGTGCCCGGTCCGTCGAGGCTGCGGTGTCCGACGCCGACGTCGTCGTCCTGCTCACGACGGCGAAGGAGCCCTTCGTCAAGGCGGAGTGGATTCCCGAAGGGTGCCTGACGCTGGCGATGGGCTCCTACCAGCAGACGGAGGATGCGGTAATCCTGGGGTCGGACAGGATCGTCGTCGACTGCTGGGGACAGGCCGAGCACCGGGGCGAACTCAAGCAGCTCGTGGAGACGGGCCAGATCAACGAGAGCGTCGTCTCCGCCGAGATGGGAGCCGTTGCCGCGGGTCTGGAGCCAGGGCGAACCGGATCGCAGGAGCGGATTCTGGCCGTCCTGGTGGGATTGGGCGCACACGATGTGTACGTCGCCGGGCAGGTATACCAAAGAGCCCTCGCCGCCGGTTGCGGGCAGAGGATTCGACTGCGGCAGGGCAAGGAGAGCTCGCAATGACGACGCCAGGACTCCTCGTCGGCGCTGCGAAGGTCGACATCACGCCAGACTTGGGCATGCAGATCTCGGGCGACATCGGGCGCTACCGACCGGTGGAGGAGATACGTAACCGGCTCTATGCGCGGGTCTTCGTGCTCCGCACCGGAGAGAGGACCGTCTGCATCCTCGCCTGCGACATGGCATGCATCAGCCGCGAACACTCCCTCGGGTTCAGGAGGCGGATTGCTGAGCTCATCGACGCCAGGCCCGAGGACGTCATGATCCACTGCGTGCAGTCCCACTCTGCGGCCCGGGTCGGTGGCATGTTCGACGACCCAGAAGGAATCCTGTCGCCGGAGCTGTGGTGGGTACGCGGCGAGACGCCGGCTTACAACACGCTGTTCATCGAGGCTGTCCTGGCCGGTGTAGCGCAGGCCAGGGACGCGATGGTCCCGGCGAAAGCCAAGTTCGCACGGGGCATCGACGGGCGCTGCGCCTTCAACCGCCGCTTCGTTATGCGCGACGGGACGGCCAAGACGCACCCGGGGAACTGTAACGAAGAGGTGCTGTACTGTGAGGGCCCGGTCGACCCGGAACTCTCGCTAACGCTCTTTGAGGACGAAGGCGGAAAGCCGATCGCCGGCTTGCTCCATTTCACCTGCCACCCGATCCACGGCTATCCGCGGCGATATGTCTGTCCCGACTGGCCCGGGCTGTGGAGCGAGGCCATGAGTCAGAAGCTCGGTGGCGACTGCGTCGTCGGCTGCCTCAACGGCGCGTGTGGGAACCTGAGCCCCATCGACCACACCAACCCCGACCACAACTCGGCCACCAACCTGGAGCGGATGATAGGGTGCCTGGTTCAGAGCGGGGAGAAGCTGATCGAGAAGCTGAAGCCCGTGGAAGAGCTCCCGCTGCAGACCGCCAACCGGGTCCTTCGCATCGCCTGGAATCAGCCGAGACCCGAGGATGTGGAGGCAGCTCGCCGGATGCTGGCCGAGCATCCGGAGCCGATCTTCGTCGACGAGGCCAAGACGCAGATCTCTTGGGACTGGGTGTTCGCGCTCCGCGACCTGGACAAGGTGCACAAGCTCAGCACCGATCCCGACTACAACTTCGAGATCCAGGTGTTCCGCCTCGGCGACCTGGTGGTGGTGGGCTGGCCCGGTGAGCCCTTCGTCGAAGCGCAGCTCGAAGTGAAGCTCAAGTCGGCCTCCAGGCTGGTCGTCGTCGCGCACGAGTGCAACGACGAGTGTGGCTATCTGCCCACGCTCAGCGCCGCACAGAGGGGCGGCTATGAGGCCTGGGGCAAGCTGCCGCCAGGCACGCTGGGAAAGATGGCGGAGACGACGGTCGAGATGATCGCCGGCCTCTGAGTGGTCCGCAGGTCGGGCATGGTGAGCGGTACCGACCAGAGCCGGCGTGATACACAGCGGCCCTGCGCCGCAGCAAGGAGCCTGGGCATGTTTTTGAACCACTGCCACGTTTTCCCCTACGGCGCTTTCCCGGACCAGCCCGAGCTGGGCACGCTGCCGGAACTGAAGCGCTTCATGGACGACACCGCGATCGAGAAGACGGTGGCGATCGCACCCTTCTGGGGGCCAAAGACGAAGGAGTTGCTTGACGGCGAGGACTGTAACGCGTGGCTCCACCGGCACCTGCAGGACTACCCGAACATCCTGGGGATGGCTGCGATCTCCCCCAAAGACCCGAAGGCCTGCGCCCTTGTGGAGGAGTACATCGGGAAGGGCTTCGTGGGCATCAAGACCCATCCGCCGGTCATGGGGTTCCGGATTGATGACCCGGCGTGTGATGACATGTACGCCCTGGCGGCGGAGATGGACGTCTTCGTGCTCTTCCACACCGGGGTACATGGCGGACGGCTGGAGGACTACCAGCCGCTGCTCATCGACAACATCATGCACCGGCATCCGCGGCTGAAGGTCATCATCGAGCACATGGGTGTCTCGGACGGCGTCGGCCGAGGCTTCTTCGACCAAGCGCTGGCAGTGGTCTACAACCATGGGGCAAGCTGGCGCAAGGGCGGGGTGTACGCCGGGCTGACAGGGATAGCCAAGCCCCAGCACCGGCAACTGGTCGCCGACACGATTGCCGAGGCAGGTGCAGAGCGAGCGATCTTCGGGCTGGACTGGCCGCACATGCGTGGCTATGCCCCTGCCATCGCGCGGTACGAGTCGGAGATGACTGTGATGCGGTCGATCGGGCTATCGGCGGAGCAGGAACGCAGGGTGTTTGGCGGCACACTTGAGGAGGTAACGGGACGGTAGAGAGGTCCCCTCACAAGTAGGTCAGCGGACTCCTTCGCGCCCCCACGAACAGATTCTATGTCGTGGGGGCGTTTGTATGACAGGATATAATCTACAAAGGAGGAAATGACGCACGCAGCTCGCGCACAAGGCGTCATTTGCGGCAAGTTAGCGTAGTAGTGGACGACATGGCGAAGGTAAAGCTTGTGGCGCGAGACCCGTCAGAGCGGGCTGTCTCGTCGGTTCTGCTTGTCCAGAGGATGCTGCCAGCGCTGGTCGCAGGACTGGCCGGCGGCTGTCCACGCTCTGTGAGGGGCATCACGTGACGCAGTATGCACTCGACTTCGAGCGGTCATGGCGTGCGCTGGCAGGGGCGTCGCACGTGCCGGCGACGGCTGCACGATGTGTAGTGACACTGCTCGCGCTTGGGTACGGCGTCGCGCCAGACTGCCTCCAACACAGAGTGCTCGTCGGTACCCTTCCTCAAGCGCGGAGACGGCGGTCCATCCTGGGCTTTGAGCACCCTCTTTCCCGAGCCTGTACTGTCCTGCTCGCAGGCGCTCTCGGCGGCAAAGAGAGGCTTCCGACCTCGACGGTTGAGGACGTCGCCAAGTTGCTGGCCGCGCATCCCCTCATGCCGTCGGAGGCCGACGCGGAGGGTCTTGTGGCTACCGTCGGCAATCGCAGGTCCTGGGGCAGGCATTGTCAGCATTTCCTGACCCTTGTGTCCGGTCGGCAGCCTCTGAGCGGCCATGACTTGATCCGCCGGTACTGGGCCGACCTTAACATTGCCTTTCCCACGGTGGAAGCCCTGCTGCAGGAGTTGGGCGCTGAGTGTGAAGTCCCTGGGGGGTACCTGCGTCCCCAGGACATGCTGCGGATCCACGACGACGACCTGTACATGGATGTGGTGGGGCTGGCGCTGCGGAGGGTGCCACTTCCGGACTTGCGACACGCCGGGGCACCCCGGCGGAACCGCAGGGCACGCATGCCGACTGCACCAGAGAGACGCCTGGAGCCGTGGCCGATCGACCCTCTGATCACCCTCTCGGTCGATGACTTTGTGCGCTATGTGGTTGACCTTGCCGGCGCCGATGGGGGAAGTGGTGACTGATGTTACTCGACCAGTTGTTCGCTGTGGGCGTGCTCGTGGTAGTCGGTGCTCTGCAGGCCTGGCGTGGACGCCACGCTGCGACGAGTGTGCTCGCCGCATGGGTGGCTCCGTGAGGTGGTCGGAGAGATGCACGGGACGGGCACGTCGAGTGTACGTGACATGAGTGCGATGGCGCGAAGGCGTCTCTACCTGTCTCTCTGACGCCAGTGAGGTGTGAACGTGACGGAGTCGGTGCGAAGCGTCTGGAGGGTGGCGCTTGTCTTCTGGCTGGCTCTCGGGCTGCGCGCGCAACTGCTCGTCCTCCTGCCGGAGAGGGTGACGCAGTGGATGGTCCCGATGGAGAGCAACTGGGACGAGCCTGCGCCTCCTGCGAGATACGCAGTACTGGCCGCCTACCTCGGGATCGCCATGTTCGCGACGTGGTTGGCCTCCAGACGCCTCTCACGGTGGTGGCGCAGCCCCAGGGCCCTGCGGCAGAAGTCCTGGGCCGCCGCGGCGTTCCCCACGGCGTACCGGACGCTGGCGTCTGTCGCAGAAACGCCGTGTGGGCATCAACTTGGGATTGTGGTGCCGGTAGTCGTGGGGTGGACGGCGGCTGTGGCGATCGCTGCCTCGCAGAGTTGGTTGGGTCCGCCGCCCGCTCTCGACGACGCCATCGCTGCCCTTCTGCTCTGGGTCGTCAGCACAGCCCTCTTCATCGACGCCGTTCGCCGAGGTGGCCCACGCTGGACCTTTGTCGCCCTCGCCTGCTGCTGTCTGGGTGGCTGTCTGGCGCTGGCATCGTGGCTTCTCTGGGCCCCGTGGTGGAATCTGGTCGCGCACTGATTGCGGGTCGGACGAAAGGCGCTCAAGGCCGCTGGTCCGGTACCTGGAAGGGTGATCGTCAGTGGATGACTGGGGCAAGGTCGAGCTCTTCCTGTACGCGCTCGTGTGGTGTGCGGCGTGGATTCTCCCGCGGCGTCCGTGGCCTGCGGCAGTCGCCTGTAGCTGGCTGAGTGTCTCGATCGTCCTCTCGCA
>JBDKVB010000142.1 GCA_039679385.1 Armatimonadia bacterium
TTGCAGGTGAAGCGGTAGTCGGCCGGCGTCCACTCCACGGGGGTCTCCTTGAAGGCGCCGGAGTCCTTTTCGGTCTGGCCCTCCGAGGCGATCTTCCAGGGCCTCGTGGCATACACTCCTTCGGCACTAGCAGCGAACCAGTCGGCGAGGACCTTGAGGATCCAGCGGCACTCGTCATCAAGAGTGCCGTCGGGAAGCTGCGGGAGGTTCAGCAGGAGATTGCCGTTCTTGCTGATGATGTCGACGAGCATCTGGATTACGTGAGCCGGAGTCTTGTAGATGCGGCGGCTGTCGTAGAACCAGCCGCCGACGCAGGTGTCGGTCTGCCAGGGCTGCTCGGCGACGTCGCCCACCTGTCCGCGCTCGATGTCGAGGACGCCCACGCGGTAGACCTGCTGGTCGGTGTTCTTCTGGTTGTAGACGGCCTCGTTGACGCCACCGTGCAGGCCGGCGCTGGTGTTGTACAGGTGTGCGATGATGCTCAGCCCGACCTCGTCGAAGGGCACGCCGCCGTCGGAGTAGAGCAGATCGGGCTGGTGCTGGTCGATGAGGTCTTTGATGCGCAAGAACCAGCGCTCGTGCCACCAGGGGTTCGAGGTGTACCAGTCGCCGCCCTCGCCCTGATTGGGGAGGTAGAGGTCCTCATAGTCGGGGTCATTGCCATCATAGGGCACGCCGGCATAGGGACCGGTCTCGTCGGCGTACTTGTTGAAACGCATCCAGGAGAAGGTGGCGCCCAAGTGCTCGGAGAGGCCGAAGCGCAGGTTGCGCTTGCGAGCCGCCTCCTGCCAGAGGGCGACGATGTTGCGGCATGGCCCGACCTTCGTGGCGTTCCATCGGTTGTGCTGCGAGTCCCAGTTGTCGAAGTTGTCATGGTGGGCGGCCTGGGCGACGAAGTACTTGGCCCCGGCAGCGGCGTAGAGGTCCATGAGACCCTCGGGATCGAACCTCTCGGCCTTCCACTGGGTGAGGATATCCTTGTAGCCGACCTTCGAGGGGTGCCCATAGACGCGCCAGTGATGGTGGTAGATGGCCTCGTTGGGCTGGTACATCTTGCGTGCGTACCAGTCGCCTACCATGGGGACGCATTGGGGTCCCCAGTGGGCCCAGATACCGAACTTGGCGTCGCGGAACCAGTCAGGGCACTGGTACTGGCGCAGGGAGTCCCAGGTTGGCTCGAAGGGACCTTGTGTGATCTGGTCGGAATGAGGGGTAGTCACCGGGCGCATCTCCTTCAGCGTGAGTGTGAGTTACCGGGTGGTTGATTCGAAGGGGCCTGTCCGCGCTAAGGCTCGAGCGCTCCGTGGGCCCGGTTGAACTGCGCTGCCCGCTCGACGAGAAGCGGGTGCGTCTGACTGGTGAGCGTGCGGTCGGGCTGCCAGGGGAAGTGCCACACCCACAGGGCGGCGAGCGAGATACCCTCCTGCTCGATCAGGTCGATGCAGGAGCGCGTCCACTCGGCCTGCGGGTCGTCCTGGAAGGACGGGGTATCCTGGCCGAGCTCGCCGACGAACAAGGGGCTATTCGTCGCGTGAACGACGCGGGCCTGCGAGCGCAGCAGGCTCAGGATGTCCAGGCCCCAGTTCGGGGGAGCGGTTGGTGGCGTGGAGCTGCCGTAGACATGGAAGCTGAAGACGTCAAGCGGCTCGGGCTGCGAGGCCAGGTTGTTCGCCATCCACTCGCGGAGTGTGTCGGTGCGGTACTTGAAGTCCGGGAAGGTCTCGCGGCGACTGGTGCACTCGGGCCGCACGTGCGAATCGCCGCTGGTGACGAGGTGGTTGGGATCGAGGCTCTTGATGAGGGTGGCCTGGTCCTTGTAGAGCTGGAGCATCATCGACCAGGTCAGGCTGTCCTCACGCACGCCGGTCTCGCGGACCTCGGCGCCTTCCGAGTAGACGCCTCGCGGAAGCTGTGGACGCCCCTGCATATCCACGTCGGCCTTGAGCATGCCCTCGTTGGTCAGCTCCCACATCAGGATGACCGGATCGTCCTTGTAGCGGGTGACGAAGTCGCGCAGGTACTGATATACCGCCTGGTGGGTGCGTGAGTTCGGGTCCAGGATCGCCTGCCCGACCTCGCCGTAGTACTGGTGCCAGCCGGGAATCGTGTTCAGCGAGGGAACGAGGCGGATATGGTGGGCGCGGCACAGGTTGAAGAGCTCGTCCATGAGCTTCCAGTACTGCTCCGGGTCTTTGGCGTAGAGAAGGTCGATGTCGCGAGGATAGCCCGGATTGGCGAAGAAGCGGATGAAGGCCAGGCCACTGCGCTCCGCGTCGAGGATCGCATCGACCATTGCCTGTTTGGCGGCCTCCGGCGTCCTGTAGATCTGCTTGATGTGGAACCAGGTGCCGAAGTAGGCCTGGTGCAGGTGCGGGATATTCACGCCAAGGGCACGGTACTCTGTGTCGCCGAGGAAGAGGCGCGAGCCCTTGCGAGTGACGAAGTCGGTACCGATCGCTCGGGGAGAGAGGCCTGCCGGAGCTTGCTGAGCCAGGGCAGGGACTGTCGAGACAGCGCTCAGGATCGTCAGGAGGACGTAGCTGAACGCCCTGAGGAGGTTAGTGTCCAGCGGGCCGTCTATGCGCATCTGGATTCCTCCGAGGAGCTGGTGATGCCCTGCGTCCGCGTCAGAGCAACAGTACACAAGGGGATAGGGATGGTCAAGCGTGAAGGCGGCATGGGTCTCGGCGGCGAAGTAGCGGTCTCGCGATTCGGGCCGGCCGTGTGGAGGCGTGGCTGCCGGATACCGAAGCAGGAGGAAGCTGATGACATCTCGTGAGAGGCTGCTGACCGTTCTGCGGGGAGGTATCCCCGACTGTGTCCCGGTGGCGCCGGACTTCTCAAACATGATTCCGGCGCGGCTGACAGGCAAGCCCTTCTGGGACCTGTACCTGTACAACGACCCGCCCATCTGGGAGGCGTACATCGCGTGCGCCAAGCACTTCAATATCGACTCGCTGATGGACGGGTACGCTCCACTCGTCTTCCCGGAGGATCAGCCCAGTGGCCCACCCTGGGAACGGTACATCATCTACCGCAGCGCTGAGCGGATCATCACGCAGAGCTGCCGACGCGAGAACGGCAAGCGGATCTGGCTGCCCGTGGTGGATGTGTACTACGTGGCCGACTCACCGACGCGGAATGTGCCGGTGGAGCGCCTGGGCCTGCCACCGGAGCCAGAGCGTTTCGAACCGCTGGAGGGAGTCAAGCCCGTCGACACCAGCCCGGAAGGCTTCAAGCGGGTCAAGGAGAGGATGGGCGACCAGGGGCTGGTCGGCGTGCCCGTGATCGGCACCTGCGCCCTTGGGAGCCCCGAGGCGATCTACCGCTACTACGACAACCCCGACCAGCATGAGCAGTGGGCCAAGGACCGCATCGAGGCGGGAGAGAGGCGCTTTGGGCAGATCATGTCCATGGACGTGAAGCCCGACTTCCTGTGTGTGGGCGGCTCGGGCACGCTGGTCTTTCAGACGGTCGAGATCCTGCGCCAACTGGCTCTGCCCGCCGTGAAGCGGGTCGTTGAGCTGGCCACTGAGCACGGGATGATGACCCACATCCACTCCTGCGGACCGGAGCGCGAGCTGGTTAAGATCATGGCCGAGGAGACGAACCTGACCGTGATCGACCCGCTCGAGATTCCGCCCATGGGTGACTGTGACCTGGCGGAGCTCAAGCGGCTCTACGGGCACAAGATCACGCTGAAGGGGAACCTGCACACCACCGAGGTGATGCTGCGAGGAACGCCCGAGACCGTCGCAGCGGCCTCGCGCAAGGCCATCGATGACGCGGCCGAGGGTGGACGCTTCATCCTCTCCACCGGCGATCAGTGTGGCCGCGACACGCCCGTCGAGAACCTGCACACCATGATCGAGACAGCGCGCACCTACGGCCGGCACTGAGCGCCATCGCAGGACACCGAGAACACAAAAGGGCCGGACGAGGACAGCGCAGAAGCGCCGACCCTCGTCCGGCCCAGTTCTTTCCACGGGCTAACCTCTACCACGACACGACGTATCTCCCCGCGCCCTTCATCCCCACCTGGAAGCTCAGGCGGCCCTTCGTCATCTGGAAGGGCAGCGTCCCCAGGTCGGCCTGCGTTCCAGCAGCCAGCGCCCGAACCTGGAGTCTCGCCTCCGCGGCAGCGCCCCCGGAGAGCTTCGCCACATCCAGCGTCACGTTGAACTGCTTCTCGCGCGGGTAGGGGAAGACGGTGAGTGAGCTCTCGCCGCGGTTGACCTTCACGGAGCCGTCCGTCGCCACCAGGCCGAAGTCGACGCGGGTTCCCGGCTGGTTGAGATGCGCGGTGAAGTCGGCTCGGCGAACCTCGGCCCCGGTGAGTTCAGGTTCGTCGGCAAGCCCGATCTTGGTGATCACTCCGTCCTTGCGGGTGAGCTTGAGGCGGGCGAGTAGGATCTTGCTGCCGCCGGCATCGCGACCCCTGAGGGAGAGGCGGTCTCCGTCGAAGAGACCGATGAGGAGATCATAGGTGTCGAACTTGTCCGCCGGCACTGTGACCTCATAGGGGCCGTCGGTGATGATCTCGCCGGCCTTCCACTCGCTAGTCGGCTTCGGGGTAGTGTGGTCCTGCTGGAAGACGATGCCCTCACTGCCCGGCCCCTCGGTGTTGCAGAAGTGGACGAAGCAGTGGTAGTCGCGGTCCAGATTCTGTCCGACGACCCATTCGTAGGTGACACGGACGCGGTCGCCGCCCAGGTACTCGAAGCTCTTGAGGCGTGGCTCGACGGAGACTGCACCGCGCAGGTAGGGCATGTTGAAGGAGGTGCGTGCGTCGGCGAAGAGGTACTCCGGGCACAGGGCGTAGTCGGCGTACTTGCCGTCCTGCAGGACCATGCAGACCTCGGTGTCGGGACCAAGGGCGAGGAAGCCCCACTGAGGCAGCGTGCGACCCTCGACGGTCCACGGGTCCTTGCTCCAGTTCACCCACAGCGTCAGGCCACTGTCATACTGGATCCTCTGCCGCCAGCGTTCGTCGACCGCCAGGGCGACACTCGCGTTGACGTAGGCGCCTTTGACCTCGTAGCTGATCTGCACAGGCTTGGCGGTGCCGGTGAGGCGCTGCACGGCGTGCATGAGATGGTGTTCCTTGGCGACCCACTGGAGGTTGTTGACCTGCGCAGCGCCGATGAATCCGGCGTGACCGTAGGCGAGTTCCTGCGCCCGGTACTTGTCGATCTGCTCGACGGTGCCCGTGTCCACGCCGAAGCGGTGACCGTAAGCGCGCTGGAACCAGCGCTCGTAGTAGCCCATGCCGTGGTTGACCATCTGCGGATGGATCTTGAGCAGGTCGAAGTCGAGGAAGGGCACGTGGTTCTCACCGCCGGCCACCTGGGCCTCAACGCCGTCGCACTTGCCTGCCCAGTAGAAGTGGTTGGCTCCCTCACCGAAGAGCGGGCCGCCGTGGCTGGTGCGCATGAAGTCGAAGAGAGCGCCGTCGTTGAGCACCTTGGCGCGACACATGGCCGCCATCGGCTGGCTCGCCTCGTGGTCGAGTTGATGCCAGGGCGGGACACAGGTGTGCACGTCCAGGTAGGCGGCGTTGGTGGCGAAGCGGCGATGGATCTCGGGTGAGTTCTGCTTGGCATAGCCCAGGGCGCGGTCGCACTTGAGCCCGAAGCTCTGCACGCCGGTGCCGGCGTTGTACCAAGCCTTCGAGGGTGAGCCGTCTGCTTGCAGGACGCGGGCCGCGGGATCGTAGGAGGGTGCATCGGGGTACAGGTCGATGTAGTTCTCGTGGAGCGACCACACGTACCCGGCTTCGTTGGCGGCCTTCCCGAACTCGACCATGCCCTCGTCGCCGCCGTAAGCCGGATTGGCCGGGAGATGATCGGGGAGCTTGACGTCGTACCCGTAGCGCTGCCAGACGTGGTTGATGATCGCCACGTGATCGACGCCGTTGTCCTTGAGCTCGCGCAGGTTCTCGGCATCGCCCTGGTAGGTGCCCTTGTTGTGGCCCCAGATGTCCAGCATGATTCGCGGGCCGAGAAGGTCGAGGTAGGAGGAAGCTATCCACGGGGAGTTCGGCAGCACCTCGCTGATGTTGGGTGAGACCGCGATGTAGCCGCGCTCACTCAAGCGGTTACGGGTGCCATCAGTCTTCGGGTCGTAGGAGGCCTGGCCCTGCGGACAACGCGAGGAGTTGGACCTCGTCCAGTCCAGGTAGCGGCCTACGAAGAGGTTGTCTGCGGGAAGGTAGCTGAGCGGACCGCCCGGCAGATAGGGAACGTTCAGTGCGCGTCGCATCTGGGCTCCGGAGACGTTGCCCAGGGACAGGTCGCTGACCACGGGCTCATCGCAGGTGACCTGCAGCGCCAGGGCCTTTCCGCGGATCTCGAAGAGCCAGGTCAGACGCGGCTTGTCGGCGCCGAGGTCGTATTCCCAGACCGCCTTGAGGAGGCCGCCGGGCAGGAGGTTGATCGCCACCAGTCGGGCGCTCCGCGCTGAGAGGATCTCCTGCTTGCCCGCGGTGGTGCTCACAAACCGGACGCCGCCACCGGTGGCGGGCTTGAAGCTGCGCCCGTCGTCGAAGCGGACGGTGAAGTCATCCAGGGTCCCGGTCTCGGGCGTGTAGCGATAGACGAGGTGCCCGTCGGCGGCATCATAGGTGAACTCGTAGCCTCCTGCCACCTGGGTTACCGTGGTCTTGCAGTCCAGGAGATTCGAGGGGAGGACGCCCTGCTTCGGGTCGTTGCTCAGCCTGGCAAGACTTACGTCGGCTGTTGCGCGATAGGCACGAGTTGAGGTGAGCTCAGAGACCAGCGACGTGCGCGCGGTCTCGCCAGAGCCGGCGGTGATCCGCGGGGCGCCGAAGTAGGAGAAGTCGAAGGAGGCGTCGTTCTTCGGGCCCGGTTCGGTCTGAAGACGGACAACAACTTCCTGGCCGGCCCAGGGAGAGAGGTCGAAGTGGTAGTCGCGCCATTCGCCCTTGTCGTGGAACTGGCGCATCAGCTCGCGAGCTCGACCCTCCGCGCCGAGGTATGCGCTGAAGGTTACTCCGTCGCTCTTGTCCGGGACTGCGACGTCGGGACGCATTGCGATACCGAAGTCCAGCGAGATGGGTGTGACCTTCGGCAGCTCGAGGCGGTAGTCGACCCAAACCATGCCGGGGCCGACGCGCCAGGGGCTGTGAAGCAGCATGGCAGAGCGCCCGAGGAGGTAGTCGTTGGGCTGGTAGGCGATCCCGCTCTTGTCCTCGAAGTCGCCCATCCAGGACTCGGGCATCTGCACGACAGGTTCACCATAGGACTGGTACGAGATGGAGTAGATGCCGATATCACCCAGCGCTGTGACGCCGGGCGGCACGCGGATGGTCAGGTCGTCGGCACAGGAGACCGTTGTGAGCATCACCATGAGTAGGGCAAGGATCCGTGGGGACATACAGGGCACCTCCGGGGAACAGATGGTGGCAGAGCTGAGCAGCGAAGGCAAAGCAAGGCTGAAGACAGTGCCGAAGAAGGGTGAGGCAAGGGGAGCCGGTGGCGTGGATCGTGCAGCTACCGTGCCACCGGCTCCACATGGGTGGTTACTTGATGTGGACGACGGTCTCGGTGTTCAGGGATTCGATGGCGGCGGCAAGGACCTTCTGCGCTGCCAGTCCTGCCTCGCCGGACCCGTCGATGTCCTCCGGCGCAACGCCCTCGTCAACCTGCTTGACGAAGGTGGTGATGCGGTCGCGGAAGGTGTCGACGAAGTCGCGCATTCCGCCGAAGAGGGAGGGTTCGGTGTAGACGACCTTCTCCAGCGTCCCGGCGGGGTAGAGGGTCACCTGCTTGAAGATGTCCTCGATGACGAAGCGTCCGCCTGTGCCGGCGACTTCGCAGCGCTCCATGGGGTGCCCACGCATGATGTCATAGCTGCCCGTGAGGGAGCCGACGACACCGTTCTTGAACTTGAGGTTGAACTGGGCGGTGGACCAGATCTTCCGCCCCGGGGCCTTGGTGGCGAAGCACTGCACGGCCTCCACGTCGCCGCAGAAGTAGCGCATGATATCCACGGTGTGCGGGTGGAGGGCCTTGAGCTGGAAGTAGGGCGAGGACTCGCGCGGGTTCATGATCCACATGGACATGTTGATGAAGAGCAGGTGGCCGAGGCGACCCTCCTCGACCCACTTCTTGGCGAGGCGGTGTGCGGGATTGAAGCGGTGGTTCAGGTCGATGCCGAAGCAGCGGTTCATCCGCTTGGCCGTGGCGACCATCTTCTCGGCCTGGGCGATGTCGTTGGAGATGGGCTTCTCGCACAGGACGTGGCAGCCGGCCTCAAGGGCCTGACAGGTGGGAAGGCAGTGGTCGCTTCCGTATTCCTCGCCGCCGGTGGCGACGCTGCAGAGGTCGGGCTTTAGGGCCTCGAGCATGGTCGGGACGTCGTAGAAGGCAGGGACACCGAGGCGCTCAGAGGCTGCGTCGGCGCGGTCCTTGAGGATGTCGCAAACACCCACCAGCTCGGCCAGCGGGTTCTCTCTGTGGAGGTCCGCATGGCGGTTACCGATGGGACCCAATCCGATTACACAAACGCGTTGCATGACTCGTCTCCTGTATTTCGGGAACGGCGCTGGGGCGCACAACCGGCGCCCATGAACAACGGGGCCTTTTCGCCGCGGAGGGCGAAAGGTCCTGTGTGGCAGTGAGTGAGACCGGCCGGGCTAGGCCTCGGGTTCCAGCGGGATGACCATGTTCCAGGTGCGTGTTACGGCCCAGGTGCGCAAAGACTCCGGGTCGTCCGGTCCTGAAGCCGTCGCCATGAACAGGTGCGTCGGCCGTTCATCCTTAAGCAAGAGCTGCGGGCGCTCCAGGTGTGACTGAACCGTCTGCGTGCCGTCGCTCCAGACAATCCGGCGCGAGTAGGCCGGCGTGTTGTCTGTGAGCTGCCAGGACACCCCGTCGGCGGAAGTCGCATGGATGCCTGCGCCAATCTCGCCGGTGATGCCGGTGAGGTCCTTTGCGAGCATCTCGAAGTGATCGCCGGTCTGCCAGATGCAGGGGTCCTCGACGAAATGGCCGCCCTCGAAGGAGATCACCGGGTCGTCGCTGATCCGCTCAAAGGGAGCGCCGAGAGTGTCGGCCATCGCGGCACCCAGTCGAAGTCCCTGCGGCGTGTTCGAGCGATAGACCAGGAGAATCCGGCCATCGGGGAGCACGCAAGGCGCCGGGTTCGTCACCACGGTGCCGTCCCACTTGCCCGGTCGAGGCTCGAGCACTGGGTGATCGAGCCGCTCCCAGGGGCCATAGACTGAGGAGGACGTCGCCAGGCCGATGCGGATGCTATTGTAGCACTCTTCGGGCTCCAGGTAAGTGGAGCCAATGTACATCAGAAGGTACTTGTCGCGCCACCTGTGGATGGTAGGGTTATGCGTCATCATCCCGTCCCAGTAGCGCGGGCCACGTGCCGGGAGCACGATCTCCTCGAACCGGTAGGGCCCCTCGGGTACGTCGCTGACGGCCCGCACGATCTCCGAAGCCCGCAGGTAGCCCTTGAAGAAGGGCAGCGACTGAGGCCAACGGGCCGCGAACATGTGGAAACGGCCGTCCTCGCCCTGGATGACTGAACCGCACCACACCCAGTAGCCCTCCATGGAGAAGCCGCCACCGACCGGAGCGGGGAGGAGTCTGTCAGAGAAACTCACGAGTCTTCACCTGATTCTGTTGGGGGACTGCGGCGCAGCGACCCCTTGCGATGCGGCGTCGCCGAGAGCTTAGCTTCCGGCGGCAGGTTCGTAGAGCCGGCGCTGGAGACCTCCTGCTGGAGCCCTCGCAGCCACCCGGCATCGAAGCTCGGGAAGGCCGAGGCCAGTTCCCTGGCGACCTGCGGCGGCACACCACAGCTTGCCAGACCTCGGCGGAAGCTACGCACGGCACGACGCCGTGCCAGCAGGAACCCAGGCACGAGCAAGCTCAGCCGCAGCAGAAGCCGGAGCAGGGCCCCCAGTGGGAAGCGCCTCACGCTGTCGGCCTCACTGGCAGGACTTGAGGGTCTGCACGATTCCCTGGAGGCTGCTCATGTAGCCCTTGGCCATCTGCAGGGCGTCTTCCTCGGGAATGCCGCTCGCCAGCAGCTCCTTGTAGAAGGCGCCGACGGCCTTGCCCAGATCCTCGCCGGCCTGCGGCGAGAACAGCGTCGCTCGCAGTTGGTTGAGGAGGTCCGGCACCCTCTCACTGACGATCTGGAGTATCTCACGCAACTTTTCCGCATCGTGGTCCGCACCCTCGGGCATGTCTCTCTCCACCTTTCGTGGATCGCCCCGCCGGTACTCGGGGTGGTTGCATGGTAGCGCCGACTCCTACGGGCCGTAGACCTCGATCTCGTCGAGCATGACCCAGACCTTGCGCTGGGCGATAACACGGACGAAGCGTGCCTCCGTGGGCGGCAGTTGCACCGACATGAAGGTGGCCTTCCCCTTGTTGCCGGGTTCCTCCGGGTGTTCGGTGGTGACCTGCTCGGGTGTCCACTCCTTGCCGTCGAGAGAGGTCGACACGCTCAGACGCGGCGGGAAGTAGACCGCGCCGGGACCGCCGCCAAGGCAATGAACGCGGACCGTGCGCACCTGCTGCGGCTTGAGCAAGTCGACGATCACGCCGGGCTCACCGCTTGGCCATCCCACGGCCTTGGACCAGCCACCGCCCTCTCGAGTGTAGTCGCCATCGGTGAGCCGGAGGCCGTCGTCGGCATACTTGGCTTCTGAGGAGGGCGTCGGGAGCAGATGGTAGGGGCAGCCCTGAACGACGTTGCGACCGTCGGAGACCGCCTGGATCTCGCTGATCATGATCCAGCCGCTGCCGGTCAGGTTCAGGCGGAGGAAGCGTGTGTTGATCCCGCCTGCGGGCAAGGTCAACCAGGCGAGCTCGTTCAGCCCGTCGGTGGTGGTGGCGCTATAGGTGACCTCACGCTGGACCGGCCCCAGGTTCATGAGTTGCCAGGTCTCGCCGTCGGAGGAGCAGCGCGCCTCGATCACGTCGGGGTAGTTGACCGCTGCGTAGCCGCCTCCCTGCATGTGCAGGCGGATCGCGTCGATCTTCTGCTCGCGCTGAAGGTCCAGGAGCACGGAGACCGGCTGCGAGTACCAGCCGACCGTGCGGCCGTCTCCGAAGCCCGTCTCGGTAAGCAGCCCGTCGGTAAGCTCACTACCGTCCGTGTCCGGGTACTTGGAGCTGAAAGGCTGGGTCAGGCTGTAGGGCTTCTCCTGCGCAAGGTTGGGTGTGCGGCACACCTGCAGCTCATCCCAGCCGACGTCGGCCGGTCCCGAGAGCTCGAAGGTGACCCGGCGTGCCTCGCCTCGGGGCAGGGGCAGCTCAGTCCAGCAGTCGCCGCCTGGGGTCGCGGATTGCCAGGGACCCGTCTGGGTTGCTGCAGCGCCCGTCTCGAGGGTGACACGGTAGCGAATCCTGGCCTCCTCGGCGGCGTCGAGTTTGCGGCCTGGAAGCCGGTAGTGAGCCAGGGCCGAAGACAGGTACCAGCTCTCGTCGAGGTCGAAGACCGCCTTGCCGCTGCCCGTGCTGAAGTGGACCGCACCGGCGCTATCCGGGGAGTTGCCAACGCGACCGTCGACGAGTTCCGCGCCGCCGGTAGCTCTGGCGTCTGTGGCGGCTTGTCCCTCCAGGGCATAGGGTACGCCCCAGAGGAGATGGGCAGCGGGCATGACCACGATCTCGTCCACGCCGACCTGATCCTGAGGCGATCCCTTCAGGACCACCTTGATCCAGTCCGCCCGCTGAGGTGTAAAGGGGAGAATCACGAACCCCGCCTGCGAGCCACCTCCGATGTCCGGCAGTCGCGGGCAGGCTACCTCGGCGGCAAGCGTGTAGCCGGTTATTCCGCGGCGAAGGAAGACCTGCACGGAGGAAGGCGGCTTGAGGGAAGACGCCTCGCGGGCGACCAGATGCACGCGCACATCGCCCACAATCTGCGTGCCGTCCAGACGGACCTCGACTTCCGTGCCGCCCGGAAGGGACTCCACGCGATCCTCAAAGCCGGGACGCGTGCACCACAGCCCATCGGTAAGACGGTCTCGGACGGCTGGCCCGGTGACCGCCTTGGCGTTCTCGCACAGGGACACCGGACGACGGCGGTAAGTGCCCTTGTGGAAGCGGTAGAGGTCGTCGTAGAGGCGGTTGCACTCGGGAAGCGGACTGTCGTGAAGGCGGGCGATGGAGTCATAGGATTGGTAGTAGGCGCGGACGGCGTCCTTCATGTAGCCGTCCAGCTCCTCGACGCCGTGGTTGAGGTAGAGCTGTAGCTCGAGACGCTGCCCGGGGTCGCGGTCTGTGGCGTAGTCAAGCTCCATCTCCACGCCGAGGCCGTGCTCGCGAGCCGCGTTGGCGTTCTGGGTGAGACGATCCTCATCGGGGACGACCATGCCCCGGGGCACACCCATGAAGGCGTAGTTCGGCTGCACGATGGCGAAGTCGAGGCCGAGGTCACGCCAGCGGTCATAGCCGGGCGCCTTGAACCAGGGGATCCAGTGGAAGCCGAGGTTTCGGGCTCGGACGTCGGCGGCCACGGTCTTGAGGATCGCGGTCTCACGCTCGTGAATGCCCTCGTTCATCCAGTAGAAGCCCCAGAGGCGCAGGTGACGGTAGGACTGGGCCTGCCAGCGCTCCATGCACTGGCTCAGGAACCAGCGGAAGGCCTTGATGCGGTCGGCATCGTTGGCGGGGTCCTCGTTCCTGCCGTCACCGTCCACATCGCCGAAGGAGGCCAAACGCGGGCTCAGGTAGGGGATCATGAGGATGACCGGGCAGGTGTGGTTCGGATCGCCCAGCTTCTGCCCAGTCGCCTCGATGCAGGCGTCCAGAGCGGCCAGATTGTGCTGAGCCGAGAAGAGCAGATCGAGGTAGGAGACCCAGTCGTCGCGGTTCGCTGTGCCGCTGTAGTAGGCGCCTCCGGAGGGTGCGCCGCTGAACATCAGGAAGAGGAAGGAATCGTAGAACCAATCGGTGACGACGTCGCCGCGGGACTTATCGAGGTATCCGACGTAGGGACGGAAATCGGCTTCCTGCCAGTGGCCCGGCTCAAGATAGGCGAGCATGATGTCCCTCATGCCACCGGAAGCCGGCGAATCGGGTGGGCAGTAGTCGGCATGGCTCAGGGAGCACGCAGCAAGCATCAGGAGCAGAGCCGTTCGGTGCATAGTCGAAGTCCCTCACACGGGTCGCGCCGATCCTGGGGCGCACAGGATGAGACGAGCGACGATGGTACGTGCTACAGGGCGGGTCCTTCGCCGGCATGACTGACGGACCTCCCGGCTGGTCAGGGCACCGTGAAGGCGGACTCTGCCCGCAGACCGACCTGCGGAGCGACAGCGGCTAGCGTCCAGCGTCCGCTGGGAGCGTTGAGCGCCAGCGGTATCCGGAAGGTCTGGCGGCCCTGCTGCGGTGCGCAAGGCCAGGCATAGCGTGAGACGACCTCGCCGGTCGGGTTGCGGGCCTCGATCTCAACCAGCACACCTCCGGGGAGCGGCTTGCCCTGGGAATCAAGCACGGTCACTTCGTAGGCAAGCTCCGCTCCAGACCGCACCTGCGGTGTGAGCACCTGTAGGGAGAGACGTGCAGGCTGCTCTCGGTAGCCGGTGAGAATCCGTGCGCCGCGACCGGGGACCTCAAGCTGAAGCGTGCAGTCCTGGCCCTCGCGGGTCGCCTGACACTCGGTCATCGAGGCGGCATCGCAGAGCCACGCGGTCGGGAGGTCTGACAGATGCAAGGTCACGGTCTGAGCCTGGGGCTGGTGATTGACGACGGTCACCAGGCAGGCGTCATCGGTTGCCCGCAGACCGGCCTCAATCACGTCGACCGACTCGGACGTCTCGCGGTAGTCGACGCGAACACGGCTGGTGAGGCCATAGCCTGTGCCCGGTGAGGAGAGTAGCTTGCCCAGGGCTTCGCGGTAAGCACTGACCGGCTCGGGGTTCAGGGGGTTCGCCTCGACCAGGGCTCTGAGCTCGGCGGTCAGGTCGTTGGTGATCATGACCAGCCGACCCGCGCCGACCTGCTCAAGGCTCCAGCGCAGCGGGCCCACATCAGGCTGGCTGCGCAGGTTGGTGCCGAAGCCCCAGTCGATGGTCTGGCCGCGGTGGGTGCGGGAAGGAAGCTGGTCGCAGATCAGCACACCGCCCGCTCGGAGCCACTGCTGAAGCAGCGGCACAAGGTCCTCGTGGAGGAACTCGGTCTTGAGCAGCACCAGGCCCCCGGCGTCGATCCGGCGGTTCTCGAGGAGGACCTGTTCGTGCTGTACGTCACACTCGCCGAAGGCGGCGCGGAGGAACTGGAGCGCATAGTCGGGAGTGGGGTACCCGTCGGCGATGGCTTGCTGCGAATCGGGGAACAGGATCGCCAGCGGCGCCGGAGCAGAGGGCAGGTGCTTTAGAATCGGCCCCAGACGGCGGATCGTGCGGAAGGCCTTCCCGGCCTCCTCCCAGCGCTCGGGTCGCGACTGACAACCCGTGCCGACAACCTGGTTGATGAAGCTGTTGAGATAGCCCGCGCCATGGGCGACTGCCGTATAGGCGCACTCCGCACTGGCTTCCTTCGGGTTCTTTTGGAAGGGCCAGTTGCGGTCGTCGAGCTCGACGTAGAAGCCCCAGGGGATCGAGAGCGCACGGGACACGTCGCGCATCGAAGTCATGGCGAAGCTCGCCTGGAGCATCCGCAGTCTCTGGGAGACCGGGTAGAAGTAGGGATAGACGTCGAAGTCGGCCCACTTGACCTCGCGGGACCAATCAAGGGCATCCTGCTGGGTGCCAAGGGGCTTCTGATAGCCCAGTCCGGTCGCCATATAGGTGAGGAGCAGGTCGAAGCGGGCGCCATGCTCCTTCATGATCGCTGCGCTGTGCGAGTAGCCCTCCTGGACGTAGGCTCCGAGGAAATCGGCGAAGCACCACCTGGCATAGGGGTTGTCGCCATACTCCGCAACCGGGCGCAGGTCGATGCCGTAGCGTGCCCGGAAGGCCTGCTTGCACCGCTCGCAGTAGTCCAGGTTGCCCGGGCCGACGATCGGCTCATCGACGACCTTGGCGGTGATCAGGCGTGGCGTGCGGTTACCCGTGTCGATCTGCGGAGCGAGACGCTGATCGAGGGCTGCGTGGTAGGCCGGGTCGAAGACGCAGGGAGAGGTCTTCGCATCGCGCCCGACCATCTGGAAGCTGCTGTACTCGTAGGTCGTCGCCATCCCGCACTGCTGGGCGTAGCTCTCGGAGTAGCCTGAGAGACGAAGGCTGTTGGTCGGCGGCTGCGGTCCGGTGAAGTTGCGGCTGCCCGTGATGGCGGCGGTGTTGAAGCCGTGGGCGATGAGGTCGTCCACGCGCTCGCGAAGCCCTGACTCCTCGAGCAGGTGACCGTCACCGCTGATGCCGATGACAGACATGATGGGGTAGAAGTCGGCCATCTGGAGCGGGTCGACGACGTAGCAGGGCAAAGTCTTGGTGACCAACACGCGGCCCTGGGCTGAGGCGGTGACGACGAGGCGGTACTCGCCGCTGCCCAGGTTCGGAAGGGTGCCGGCGAAGTGCCCCGGTGAGACGGCGGGCACTTGCCAGCGATACGGGGTTCGCGGGTCCTCCAGGGTGGCTGCGAGTTCGACGGCAGGAGCTTCCTTGCCGGTGCGGTCGGTGACCGTGGCAGTCAGCTCGACGGGACTGCCCGGCGCGAAGGTGTACTTGTCGCGCTCCCACAGGGCGGTGAGCCGCAGCGGGTTCTGGGCCTGGAAGGTGAACTCGCGGAAGTCGGCCAGGCGGCCCTGAGTGAGGGTCTCGACCCGGAGGCGGTGCGTCTCCTCGGACTGCTGCGTTTCCGGCACCGGGAGGGTGAACTCGACGGCTCCGCCGGTCAGAGGCTTGCGGGCAAGGTCAACCTTGTCATCGAGCCGGGCACGCAGGTCAGCGCCCTCCGGCGCTGACGCACGGAAGGAGACGGTGGCGCCGCCGATGACTGTCAGGGGTGGCAAGGTGAGGTGCAGGAGGGGCGGCTGAGGGACGCGCCCGAGAGAGTACTGGAGCAGTCGCCGCAGGAAGTCGGAGGACTGTGAAGCAGTGAAAAAGCCGCCCTCGGGTGTCTGGTCCACCTGGGGCCAGGCGTTCACGACGGTCGCACGGCCCTTCTGGACCCGAGCGGTGATGACCAGAGGCAGGTCCCCGGCAAGCCAGGGAAGGTCGGTCTCGGGCCTGGGCTTGAGGTCCTGCACCGAGCCGACGATTCCGAGACCGGCGGGGTCTATCCCCTCGTTCAGCGGATGCAGGGGTCCCCGAGAGGGCAGCGACTTCACGCTCACGTCGGCAGCACGAGGCTCGAAGGTCACCGGCAGCACCGCGCTCAGGGGAGCGCGGAAATCCTGGGCGTGCGTCAGTGCGACAGGGCCGGCGAAGACGAGCAGGCTTGCCCCCGAGGCCACGGCATCGGCCACCCAGGCACACTGCTCGTGAGTCATGATGAAGGGGTCGGCGTCGAGAAGCACGATCAGGTCATACTGCAGGAGCTGATCGAGGCTGGTCGGGAAGCCGAAGAGCTCGAAATGCAGACCGCGGTAGTAGTAGGTGTCGACGCGGGCTGCAGGGTCGACTTGCCGGAGCGCTTCCTCGAGGTGGTAGTAGCCGGCAGCGCGGTGCTTGATCAGCAGCACGCGAGTGCCGGCATGAGTCGGGCGAGAGTGCACTGTGGGCAGGTAGGTCTGCGTCGCCGGTGGGTTCGCGAGGACGAGCTCAACGTCGCCGAGGAGGAGCGAGAGATCGGCGTTTTGGGTATCGATGTCGTCGAGGCGGAAGGTGATCTCCCGAACTGTGCTGAGCACGGTGCCCCAGATGTTCCGGACCTGGGAGCCGATGAGGGTGTCGAGTTCGACGTGTACCCACTGATTCACCGGGAAGGGCCGCCCGAGTTGCTCCTGCACATCGAAGTCGGTGAAGGCAGTGTCGCTGGTGCGAAGACGCACCTTGAACCCGCCAGTGGGGTCGAGGCCGGGCGCCGTCACACGAGCCCAGAAGCGGACGCCGAGGACGTCGAGACGCTTGGGCTGCGGAGTGAGGGTGCGCGTCAGGAAGGCGGGTTCGCTGGCCTTGGGGTCGACGAAGCGGGCATCGAAGCGAAGCACCTTGCCCCGGTCGGCGTCATCGACCAGCCGGACACCCTTCTGCCAGGCCGAGAGGTCGCCCGTGGCGAAGTCGTCAAAACGCCAACTTGCAGTCTGCTGAGCCGAGGCGGTGCATGCGCCGAAAAGGACAGTGGTAAGCAGGAGCAGGGGCACTCTCATCGCGGCCTCCCGGGGGCGACCCGGGAGGCGCTCAGGGGCGAGAGGCCGCCCGCGGCACGTCCCCCTGCTGGTCGCCGGTCAGTGATGAGGGGTTTCCCCGCCTGTGACGGAGTTCCTGCTGCACGACCGCCTCGAGCCGCGAGATGAGCGCCTGGTCGGGTGGGCGAGTGCCGGTCAGTGGGTAGTCGATCCCGAGCGCTTCCCACTTGCCCAGCCCAAGGGTGTGGTAGGG